>NZ_JAVTWX010000021.1:0-17889 GCF_032229645.1 Brooklawnia sp. | reverse complement strand
CTTCCTGCCGGCGCGATCCTTGATCACGTCGACCAGAGCAGCGCCGGTCTGCGGATCCTTTTGTCCGAGCACGTCGGCGGTGATCTCGATGAGGTAGCTTGCCAATTCGCCGGCGTTCCAGCTCGTGAAGATCTCGGCGGCCTCGTCGTTGCCGATGCCTGCGGCCTTCAGCAGTTCATAAGCCTCGCCGATGACCTGCATATCGGAGTATTCGATGCCGTTATGGATCATCTTCACGAAGTGGCCTGCGCCGTTGGGGCCGATCCAGGTGCAGCAGGGTTCGTCGCCCACATGAGCCGAGATGGCCTCCAGCATGGGTCCGACGATCTGGTAGCTCTCCGGGGTACCGCCGGGCATGATGGACGGTCCGGTCAGCGCGCCGTACTCGCCGCCGGACACGCCGGTTCCGACGAAATGGAATCCCTTGGCAGAGATCTCCTTCTCGCGGCGGATGGTGTCGCGGAAGAACGCATTGCCGGCGTCCAAGATGATATCGCCCGGCTCCAGATAGGGAAGCAACTCGTCGATGGTGGCGTCGGTGGCCGCGCCGGCCTTCACCATGACGATGATGGAACGCGGATGTTCGATCGAGGCGACGAAGTCGGCGATCGACTCTGATCCGATGAACGTGCCTTCGTGGCCATGATCGGCCAGTACCTGCTGAGTTTTCGCGTAGGTCCGGTTAAAGATCGCGACGGTGAAGCCCTTGTGGGCGAGATTGCGGGCGAGATTGGATCCCATCACCGCCATACCGACGACGCCGATATTGGCCTTGTCTGACATATGCTGCTTCTCCTTGCTGTGTCGAGCCAAACGATCCTGGACCGCACTTCGGCCCGGCAGGTTGCATGCCAGCAACCATCGCCGTGGTCGTCCGATTGCGGCGGACCACCGCTCTTGGTGGCCCTCCCCGTCGCCTCAGCCATCGAGTCATTGTCTAGAGCAACGCTACGGCCAAATCGGTCGATCTCGGGTGTTCGACGTGGAATCTGGCCATTGTTGCCACCGGCGAGCACTGCTCGTGGAAGACATCGGTCGGTTAGAGTGTTCAGCGTGGACAACCCGGGCTCAGCAGGTAAGGCCGTCACCATCTACGATGTGGCCGCAGTAGCCGGGGTCAGCCCGTCGACAGTCTCCCGGGCGTTTTCCCGTCCAGGACGAGTGAGCCCAAGAACAGCAGCCCACATCCATGAGGTTGCAGCCGAACTGGGCTACCGTGCGCCGCAGGCGGTCAGGGCCGAGACGAGCCGGCAGTCGAAGATGCTCGGGATCAGCGCCACAGATATCACCAATCCGTTCTTCTTCGGTATCATCCGCGGCGCCGAGCATGTGGCGGTCGCCGAGGACTATTCGATCCTGCTGGCCGATTCGCAGGAGAACGACGAACTCGAACGCAGGCTCTTCGATCGGACGACGCCCATCGTCGACGGCATGATCGTGGCCACCTCGCGGCTGCCGGACTCGGTTCTGCGCCATGCAGCGAAGGTTGCCCCGATCGTCTCGTTGAACCGGCTGGTGCCAGGCATCCCAAGTGTCATCACCGACAATGCGCGAGGTATGCGCCGGGCGCTGGAACACCTGGCCGAGCTGGGACACCGGCGGGTGGCATACGTCACCGGCCCGAGTACGTCATGGGCCGACGGGGCCAGGCAGCGGGCCTTCAGGGAGGGCTGTTACGAACTCGACCTGGTAGATCATCGTGTGGGCCCGACTGCACCGACGGTGCGCGGCGGTATGAGCATCTTTCCGCAGATCCGCGAGCAGCACGTCACCGGGGTCATCTGCTTCAACGACATCGTCGCCGTCGGCGTGATGCGCGCGGCCCGGGCGGTCGGAGTCCATATTCCCGGTGAGCTGTCTGTCGTGGGTATTGACAATGTCTTCGTCTCCGACTTGGTCACTCCGGGCCTGACGACAGTCGCCTCCCCGCTCACCTTGCTCGGTGAACGCGCGGCACGCACTATCATCGCGTTGGCCAACGGCCAGGAGCCGGAGGTCAGCGCCGACCGCCCGACCGTCTTGCCGATGCGGCTGATCGTCCGAGAGTCGACCGGTCCGGCTCCTCGGCGTTTAGGGACCCAGCCTTAATTCATCGGGCATTGACGGGCCCCCGAGACCCACGATCAGCTTTCCGGACGCTCCGAGCTCAGCCGGAACAGCACCTCGCCGGCATCGGTCACCACATGGAAACTGGGATCGTCCATGAGTGCGGGAATGGTCGCCGGATCCCGGTAGCCGACATTGATCGAGGCGCAGACCTCGGCTGAGATCTGGGTGGCAAAGGTCAGCTTCAGTCGGCAGTTCTCGACACCGGTTTCGGGATCGTAAGTACCTGCTCCGCGGGCATGCGTGGAATGCGCCAGCACGCCCCAGGGCACGTCTTTGAACGTCTCCCATTGCTTCACAAAGTAGTCGCGGCAGTGGTAGCCGATCTGGTAGATCTCCGGATGGGCTTCTGAGACCGTGGTGATGTGGGGGGCGTAGATGATCGTCTCGCCGCCATCGGCGACTGCGGGCTCGGTCTTATAGAAGCCCTTGGCGGCGGTCCAGATGTCGTGGTAGCGCGTCGGGATCTCGGCGATGACGTTGGTGAACGGCTCATCGACATACTCAATGTGGGTCTGCGCGGTCACCTTCGCCTGCTCGGCCCAGGCGTCCTCGGGACTACCGAAAGATGCGGACTCCAGTTCGTCGGAGTACGCCTTGACCACGAATGCCAGACAATATTTTTCGCCGGAAATCAGAGCTGCGCCCTCGTTGATCATGGCGCGCACCGGAGTGATTCCGGGAGATCCGATCATCTTCGCTGAGGTGATCAGTGCTCCCACCCAGTGGGTCATATCGATCAGTTCGTGAGCGGCGCAGCCGGGGATGAAGTACTTGTTGCCACCGGAGATGCCGACGACCTCGTGCGGCAGGATAGGGCCGACGATGATCTTCACGTCGGCGTCCACCACGGTCTTGTTGATCAGCACATCGGTGCCCAGATTCAGGCGCCCACCGGATAGTTCGTTGATGCGATCGGCGTCGATATGGCCGACGTTGACCAACTGCTCGGGGTCTTTCCACAGATGGTTGACGATCGGCATGCCGGGGTAGACCTGCCCAAGGTCGGCGTCGGGATCGCCGGCCGTCCAGAGCGCGATCTCATCGGGCTCCATGTACTCGTGGGTGCCCAGTGCGATGACGCAGCTGATGCTGGCGGCCTGGCCCGCGACCGCCTGGTATACGGCGCGTAGGATGCGCGGCATCGGGCAGCCCCGTGTGTCGTCCGGGATGATGAGGCACAGACTCTTGCCTGCCAGATCGATCCTGCCGATCGCTTCAGCGACGAAGCCTTCGAACTCCTCGACACCGATGTGATAGCCCGGGCCGCCGACGGTAGATATGGACATGACACGCTCCTGATTGAGATCGCTGAGTTCACGATACAGCCCGCGGTCGTCGTTTTACCCCGAGAGATCTGCCGCCGGTAGGGCAGCTGGCAACAGCTGGCAACTGTTGGGGCAGTTCGGGGGTATCGACGAGAATGTGGCGCATGGGATCTGAACTGACCTTGCATGACGACCGCCTATTTCCCCCGGACGAGGCCGTCCGCCGGATCGCGCGCGGTATCTATGCCGCAACCAAGGATCTGCCGATCATCTCGCCGCACGGGCACGTGCCTCCCGCGTGGCTGAGCGAGGATCTTTCGTTCGATAATCCCACCAGGCTGCTGCTGACTCCCGATCACTACATCAATCGGATTCTGCACGCCAACGGTGTGGAGTTGTCCGCGTTGGGTGTTCCGGTCACTCGTAGCGACATGACCGAGACAGACAACCGCAATGCTTGGCGGACCTTCTGCGCGCACTGGGCCGATTTCAACGGCACGGCGATGCGCTACTGGCTGACCGATCAGCTGGTGGGTGTTTTCGGTGTCACTCAGCGTCCGAGTGCAGCGACCGCCGACGAGATCTACGACACCATTCAGGCCTGGATCGATGATGAGGATCATCGTCCGCGTGCCCTGATGGACCAGTTCAATATCGAGTTCATCGCCACGACCGATGACCCCTGCGATGACCTACACGAGCATGACCTGCTTGCCGCCGATGCCGAGTTCGCGGCAAAGCACCACGTCGCGCCGACCTTCCGTCCCGACAAGTACCTGCTGCCCGGTAGCCCTGACTGGAATGAGCGCGCCGACAGGCTCGGCGAGATTGCCGGGCTCGACGTGAGCACGCTGGCCGGATTCACCGCAGCGTTGGAGAGCCGTCGCGCCTACTTCAAGGCTCACGGCGGAGTGAGCACCGACCATGGCATCCAGGATCTGAACGCCGCCTACCTCGACGCGCAGGATGCCGAGCGGCTCTACGCCAAGGCTCGCGCCGGGCAGATCACTGCTGCCGAGGCCGACGCCCTGCACCACCACCTGATCATGGACCAGGTGCGCATGGCCACCGAGGACGGCTTGACGCTGACGCTGCACCCGGGATCCTTGCGTGACCACGACCGCGCCACCTTCGAGAAGTACGGGGCCGATGTCGGCTGCGACATTCCGCATGCCCTGGAGGTCACCCGCGCCACCCGCGAGATGCTCAATGCCTTCGGCAACCATCCGAACCTCAACCTGGTGCTGTTCACCCTTGACGAGGATGTGTACAGCCGCGAAATCGCGCCGCTTGCCGGGTTCTACCGCTCGGTCTTCATCGGCGTCCCGTGGTGGTTCATCGATGCTCCCCAATCGATCATGCGTTTCAAGGAAGCCGTCACCGAGATGGCCGGTTTCAGCCGGATCTCCGGAATGATCGACGACACCCGCGCATTCTGCTCGATTCCGGCTCGTCACGACATGATGCGCCGCATGGACGCCGCACATCTGGCCAACCTGGTCGCGGTGCATCGTCTCGACGAGGACGAGGCGCTCGAGCAGGCCCGCAAGCTCGTCGTGGATAACCCGAAGAAGGTATTCAAGCTGTGAGCCGGATCCTGAACCGGGCCCAGGATGGTCGTCGGGCTGCGCCGATCCGCATCGTCCATCTGGGCATCGGGAACTTCACCCGCGCACACCAGGCCTGGTACACCGAGCATGCGACCGATGCTGATCAGTGGGGCATCGCCGGATTCCCCGGTCGTACCACGCTGGGGCCGCGGGTTTCGCCGCGCGATGATGCCCTGGACGCTCAGCAGGGTCTCTACCAGCTCGACATTCAGGCGCCCGATGGTGACCGGGTCGAGGTGATCAGCTCGGTCTCGAAGACCTTCCGGTCGCACGACATTGACTCATGGACGAAGCTGTTCGCCGACCCGCAGGTCGTCATCGTCACCTCGACGATCACCGAGGCCGGCTACTGCCGCAATCCGCAGGGCGACCTCGACCTGGGCAATCCCGATCTCGTCGCCGACCTGGACCAGTTGAAGTCGGGCCGACTGGATGTTCCGGTCTTCACCGGACCGGCGAAGTTCGTCCGCGGGCTGCTGGCCAGACGGGCGGCCGGTGCCGGGGCGATCACCTTCGTGCCCTGCGACAACGTGCCAGAAAATGGGGCGATGGCGAAGACCGTCATCCGGCAGGCCGCACAGTATGTCGACCCGAGTCTCAGCGAGTGGATCGATGAGAACGTCGGCTTCGTCACCACGATGGTCGACCGCATCACCCCGCACACCAGCGATCAGGACGCGGCCAGGGTTGCGGAGTTGACCGGCATCGTCGATCCCGGCCTGGTGGTCTGCGAGCCGTTCGCGGAATGGGTGCTGGCAGGCGAGTTCAAGGCCGGGCATCCCGATTGGGAGAGCGTCGGCGCGAAATTCGTGGACGAGATCGGCCCCCATGAGATGCGCAAGCTCTACCTGCTGAACGGCTCCCATTCGCTGATGGCCTACTGCGCCCCGGTGCTCGGTCTCGAGACCGTCTACCAGGCGATCAACGACGAGCGGGTGCTCGGCTGGGTCAACGCCTTCTGGGACGACGCCGTGCAGCAGGTTCCGCTGCCGGAAGCCGAGAAGCAGGCCTACCGTGCTGCGCTGCTGGAGCGGTTCACCAACCCGCAGATGAAGGATCAACTGGCCCGCATCGCTGCCGACGGTTCTCAGAAGCTGCCGATCCGTACCGTGCCGCACATCAAGGCGCTCTTGGAGCGCGGCGAGGTCGCGACCGGAGCAACCCGTGCGGTCGCGGGCTGGACGCTGCATCTGCGTGGCCTGGGCGCCCCGATCTCGGACGCAGCCGTCGCGCAGCTGGTCGATGAGGTGCGTGCCGGGGACCTGGCGAGCGCTGTGCACGCCGTGCTCGGTTACCTGCAGATCGACGACGAGAGGGTCGCGGTCGCGGTGCTGAGCCAGGCTCAGGAGATGCAGACGATCGGTGGCTGACCGGCTGTCCGGTCCACCCAACAGCAGCTGATGGAGATGACAGCGGCTACCGCAAATCGAAATTCGGTAGCCGCTGTCATCTTGGGTGGCTATGCCGAAATCCGGCGGGAATAACTGAGATGGCCTGAGTAGAAGGTCATCTCGATTGGGTCGGGCAAATCCAACCCGTGATAGGGGTTGTTGCGGGACGCCGAGCGCGACGTCTCCCGATCCACGACAGCACGCCGGGTCGGGTCGACGAGCACCAGGTTGGCCACCTCGCCGATGCGCAACATGCCGCCCTGATCCGGTACGCCGGTGAGACGGGCCGGGGTCACACTCATCACTCGGACGAGATCTGTCCAATCCATTCGTCCCGTGTTGATCATCGTCTCGATGACCGATGCCAGCGCCTGTTCGAGTCCGAGCATGCCGGGCTTGGCGTGCGCGAAATCACCCTGCTTGGCCTTCGGGTCATGCGGGGCATGATCGGTGCCGACCACATCGATGGTGCCGTCGGCCAGCGCTGACCGTAGCGCCTCGATGTCCTCGGCCCCGCGCAGCGGAGGATTGACCTTGAATGCGGTGTCCAGCCCGCGCAGCAGTTCTGAGTCCAGAAGCAGATGGTGCGGGGTCGCTTCCGCCGTGACCTTGACGCCGCGCGCCTTTGCCCAGCGCACGACCTCAACGCTCTCCGCGGTCGTGATGTGGCAGGCGTGCAGTCGTCCGCCGGTGAGTTCGGCCAGCTGCACGTCGCGAGCGATGATGGTCGATTCGGCTGCCCACGGCCAGCCGGTGATGCCGAGGTCGGCGGCAACGGTACGTTCATCGGCCGCCGCCTGGGGGCCGGCCAGCACATGATCTTGGCTGTGCTGAGCGATGATCACGTTGGCTTCGGACGACAACCGCAACGCCTCACGCATCAGGGCTGAGTTCATCACGCATTTGCCGTCGTCGCTGAACATCCGTACGCCGGACGCAGCCATCTCGGCAATGGGGGACAGCCGGTCGCCGGCGAGTCCGATGGTGATTGAACCGATCGGGAAGACCTCCGCGTTGCCTGCGGCGCGCCCCAGTTCGGCGATGTGAGCGGCGCGCTCGACCGAGTCGGTCACCGGATCGGTATTGGCCATCGCGAAAACGGCGGTGAAGCCACCGCGGGCCGCGCAGGCGGTGCCGCTGGCCACGGTCTCGGACTCTTCGAAACCGGGCTCACGCAGGTGGGTGTGCATATCGACCAGTCCGGGCAACGCCAGCAGCCCATCAGCCTCGATGATCTTGGCACCAAGGGCGGGCCCGGCGACCAGACGGCCGTCCGCGATGTGCAAATCGAGCGGGGTGCCCGAGGCCGAGCGGGCACCCTTGATCGAATAGCCGCTCATTCCTCGTCTCCGGAGTCCAGCCCGAACTCCTGCACCGCGATGCCGCGCAGGGCCTCGGCCCGGGAGTCGGACAGCACGCGACGCACCTGCTCGGGAAGCTCGCGGGCAGCCATCCACTCGTCCAGCTTGGCGATCCATTCGCGATCGGCCAGTACTGCCGGCCACAGATAGCTGAGCGCGGTCTGGCGTGCCACGTGTCCGCGCTTGGCCCAGCTGCCGGACGACGTGGCGATCTGGTCGCAGAGTTCGAGGTAGGCGTCCTGGTAGCCGTTGAGGAGTTCCTCTTGGCCGAACTTCCAGAAGTTGCCGGCGATCGCCACGTGGGTGCCGTTCGGTATGTCCGGATCTTCGGTGGCGAGCCGCCAGGCCTCGGCCTTGGTCTGGGGGTCGGCGAGTGCGGCGCGTGCGCCGGCCGCGAATTCGGTCCCGGAGATGGTGCGGTCGCTCTGGTACTGGGCGTCGATCTGTTCGGTGGTGACTCGTCCCAGGCGTGCGAGCGCGGTGAGGATCGCCCAGCGGCGATCGGTGTCGATCGGCAGCCCTTCGGGAATCTCCTCTCCGATGAGCCAGCCCTCCAACAGTCCGGCACCTGCCGGTGAATCGACGGCGGAGATCATCGCGTCGGCGACGGCCAACTGGCGGTCCGAACCGGGCCCGGCCGCTTTCAGTAGCTCGGCCAGGCTCACCACCAACAATGCGCGAAGCTGATGCCGCTGGGACGGCGCGGCATAGCGCGTGACGGCCAGGTGGGCCTGCCGCAGCTGATTGATGACCGCGGTCACGTCGGATTCGGTCTGTAGACCGCTGAGAACCAGGGTCAGATAGTCCGTCGAGGTGAGTTGCGCATCGCGCCAGGTATCCCAGGCGGTCGTCCACACAACCGCACGCGCCAGCGGGTCGACGAGCTTCGCCATGTTCTCGGTGGCCATTCGCTGTGAATCGGCGTCCAGACGCACCTTGGTGTAGGTCAGATCTCTGTCATTGAGCAGCACGAGATCGGCACGGGGCTTGCCAATCAGAGCCGCGGCGACCGTCTGTGCTCCGCTGACATCGAGTTCCAGCGATTCGCGCCGCAGCAGCCCGCCCGCTCGAAGGTCGTAGAGCCCGATTGCCAGCCGGTGGGTTCGCAGCGTCGGGTGCTCGGGATCGGCACTCTGCACGACCTCGAAGCGCGAATAGCTGCCGTCGTCCGCGATATCGAAGTCGGCCCGCATCAGGTTGACGCCGGTGGTCTCCAGCCATTCGGCAGCGAACCCGGAAAGATCGCGTCCGCTGGACTTCTGCAGTGCACCCAGCAGGTCGGCGAATGTGGTGTTGCTCCACGCGTGTTCGCTCAGGTAGTCACGCACCCCGGCCAGGAACTGCGATTCGCTCACATAGGCGACCAGCTGTTTGAGGACGCTGGCGCCTTTGGCGTAGGTGATGCCGTCGAAGTTCTGATCAACAGTCTCGAGATCGATCATGTCGGCGGCGATCGGATGGGTACCCGGTGCCTGATCGACGCGGTACGCCCACAGCTTGCGCATATTGGCGAAGGTCGTCCAGGGATCATTGCCGCCATACCGGTGGGCGATCTCGCTTTGGCAGTAGTAGGCCGACCATTCAGCGAAGCTCTCGTTCAGCCACAGATCGTCCCACCACTTCATGGTGACCAGATCGCCGAACCACATGTGAGCCAGCTCGTGCAGGATCGTATTGTCGCGGCGGGCGTAGTCGTCGGCAGTGACCTTGGAACGGAAGAGATATTCGTCGCGGAAGGTGACACACCCGGCGTTTTCCATGGCGCCCGCGTTGTACTCCGGTAAGAAGAGCTGATCGTAGGAACTGAATGGGTACTCGCAGCCAAATGCCTGCTCGTAAACCTCGAAGCCCCGCTGGGTTGTGGTACCCATCTGCTCGACCTCGAGATAGGGGGCCATCGACTCGCGACAGACGAAATCGGCGGGCACCACACCCTTGACGGACGTCAGCTGACCGGCGTGCACGTAGAACTCGCCTGCCACCAGCGCAGTGATGTAGCTGGAGATCGCAGGAGTGGGTTCGAACGACCAGGTCGAGTGACCGTCGCCGTCCGGAACCGGGTCAGCCGCCCGCGAGTTCGAGTAGACCTTCCAGGTCCCGGGGGCCTTGACGGTCAATTCGAAACTGGCCTTGAGGTCGGGCTGATCGAAGCAGCCGTACATCCGGCGCGCATCGGCGGTCTCGAACTGGGTATAGAGGTACACCTTGTCATCGGCGGGATCAATGAAGCGGTGCAATCCCTCACCGGTGCGCGAGTAGCGGCACAGTGCGGTGACGGTCAGTTGGTGTTCTCCGCTGGCCAGGTCGAGCGCGAGCCGGTAACCGTCGTGGGCGTCTTTGGGCAGCTGAACGCCGTCCAGCCATGCGTCGATGAGTTCATCGGCTATCAGATCCAGCCAGCTGTGGCCGGCCTCACTGGCGAACTGCACGGTGGAGGTGGAAATGAAAGTGGCTGTGGGATCGGCCAATGGCTCGTCATCCAAGCCGCGTCCGGTGAGGTCAACGGTGACGCGGTAGGCGTGGTTGGTGATGAGGTGGGAGCGTTGCTGGGCTTCGTCCCTGGTGATATTCACCGAACTAGTCATGGGGCCTTCCAATCTTTGTCCGTCCGCCGCTTCCCCCGGGGGTAGCGGACCCAACCCGCCGGTAACCGCGTTTACGTAACACTGTGGAGGTTACCGGTTGGGGCCGACATTTCGTGCGAGACCCACGGTTGTTCGCGAATGGAGAATTCTTGGTGGTGCTGCACACCCTCCGACCTAGGCTTGAGCGTATGAGTGATGGACTTCAGCGAGTTGACTTCTGGTTCGATCCGATGTGCCCGTGGGCGTGGATGACATCGCGTTGGATGCTGGAGGTGGAGAAGGTGCGTCCGGTGCATACCGTCTTTCACGTGATGAGCCTTTCGGTGCTCAACGAGGGCCGCGATCTGGATCCCGACTACGTGGAGGCAATGAAGCGGGGATGGATCGGCGTACGTACCGCGATCGGTGTGGAGCAGCAATACGGCGGCGAGGCACTGCGCGATTTCTATACGGCGCTCGGCACCCGTTATCACCCGAATGGCGAGTCTGTCGGTGACCCCGAAGTTGTCAAGGCGGCATTGCGCGAATGCGGATTCGACGAGACGATCGCCGACCGCGCCCAGACGGACGAGTACGACGAGGCGCTACGGGCCTCTCACCACGCGGGAATGGATCCGGTGGGCGATGAGGTCGGCACTCCGGTGCTGCATATCAACGGCAAAGCGCTTTTCGGGCCGGTCATTTCCCCGGCTCCTACCGGTGAGGCGGCCGGGGACCTCTTCGACGGGGTGTCCAAGGTGACGGCCGCCGACGGGTTCTTCGAGCTGAAGCGCAGCCGCGACCGCGGGCCAATTTTCAACTAATCTCCGCGTTTCCCGCGTGGCATCCCCACCATTGTGGTGCTGGCTTCATACGATGGCTTGACCATTGGGGTCGAGTGCCATTTTGGACGGGGTGAGACGAATGTCAGTCGCTGAGCAGCTTGAGATTGCTGCGCCTGCAACGACCGCGCGGCGCGGATATTTCGCCGACGAAGATGCGCCACATTTGCAGGTGGCGCCTCGGCGTGCACAGATCACCGACATGGTGCTGCCCGGCTTCGGCTTCGAGAGCTTTCCGATCGTGCGCGAGAACCCGCGCCGCCGCGCGCCGATGCGTGCGCTGCTCGATCGATGGCTGCTGCGTGAAGGTGGCGCCCGGCGGGCTCTGCTGGATCCCAACGAAGTGCTTGCAGCCGAACTCGTGCGGCTGTCGGGTCTCGATCCGCGCTGGGGTTTTCTGCAGGCCACCCGCGCTTTCGGCGATGTCACCGAACTGGATCACTGGGTCGTCGGCCCCGGTGGCATCTATCTGCTGAACGCCAAGCACCTGCCGGGCTCGAAACTCCACATCACCGGCGACAGGTTCCTGGTGGATGGTCGCGAGCAACCCTACGTTCCGCAGATTCGTGGCGAGGCGCAGCGGCGGGCCGGTGGATTCTCCAGCTCGATGCATTGGGAGATCGGCATCACCGGTGTGATCGTCCCGGTCAATGACCGCCGTCTGGTCGTCGAACGATTCCCCGCCGACGTTGCCGTCATCGATCAGCCCGATATCGCGAATTGGCTGGTCAACCGACCGGAGCAGTTCAACAAGCGGCAGGTGATGGCGGCGTTCAATGCCGCCCGTGAGACCACCTTGTGGGCGCCGAAGTTCGTCGCCTGAGTCTGGTGCAGGCTGCCGGCCCCCTTTGCGGGTGCTGCCAAGATTGACCCATGCCTTCGGAAGACGACGATCAGATCATCGGTGCCGAATTGGAATCGGATGCGAGCGCCAGCGTCGCTGAGGCCGGGCTGGACGACCAGCATCGCTGGAGTGAGCTGGCGGGCCTGATCAACGACGCCCAAGAGGCCTACTACGGTCAGGATGCGCCGACGATCTCGGACGCCGAGTACGACGCGCTGATGCACGAGTTGCAGGATCTCGAGACGCACTTCCCGCAGTTGCGAACACCCGATAGTCCGACCCAACGGGTCGGAGCCGCTCATCGAATCACCGACTTTGCGCCGGTGACGCACCTGGAACGTCTGCTCAGCCTGGACAATGTTTTCAGCACCCAGGAGCTTGCGGATTGGATGGCCCGCACCCAACGGCTGCTGGGCGATGCGACTCCGTCGTGGCTGTGCGAGTTGAAGATCGATGGCCTGGCGGTCGATCTCGTCTACCGCGAGGGCCGGCTGGTCTCTGGAGCGACCCGCGGCGACGGACGCGTGGGGGAGAACATCACTGCGAACGTCGCATCAATCGCAGGCATTCCTCATGTCTTGGCAGGCTCCGAGATCCCCGCACTGCTCGAGGTCCGTGGCGAGGTGTTCTTCCCGATCGAGGGCTTCGCAGATCTCAACGCGTCGTTGGTCGAGGCAGGCAAGGCGCCGTTCGCAAATCCACGGAACGCGGCGGCCGGGTCGCTGCGGCAGAAGAATCCGGCGGTGACGGCGTCGCGTCCGCTGCAGATGCTGGTGCATGGCATCGGTGCGCACGAGGGACTGGACGTGCAACGTCAGTCGCAGGCGTACCGGCTGCTGGCGGGCTGGGGCTTCCCGACCTCGCCGGCGTACCAGGTGGTCGCTTCCGCGTCCGAGGTCTTGGAGTACGTGGCCTATCACGGTGAACACCGACACGATCTCAAGCACGAGATCGACGGCGTGGTCGTCAAGGTGGACGAGTTCGGCCAGCAGGGTGAACTCGGCTCGACCTCCCGGGCCCCACGGTGGGCGATCGCCTTTAAGTACCCGCCCGAGCAGGTCAACACGAAGCTGCTCGACATCCAGGTCAATGTCGGACGCACCGGCCGGGTGACGCCTTTCGCGGTGATGGAACCGGTGAAGGTGGCCGGCTCGACGGTTTCCCGCGCCACCCTGCACAATGCGTGGGAGGTGGCCCGCAAGGGCGTGTTGATCGGCGACACCGTCGTGCTGCGTAAGGCCGGCGACGTGATTCCCGAGGTGCTGGGTCCGGTCGTTGAGCTTCGCGATGGCACCGAGCGACGCTTCGTCATGCCGACGCGTTGCCCGGTTTGCGGATCACAATTGCGTCCCGAAAAGGAATCTGACAAGGATATCCGCTGTCCGAATTCGAGGTCTTGCCCGGCACAGTTGACCGAGCGTCTCTTCGGGCTGGCCTCACGGCAGAGCTTCGACATCGAGGCCCTGGGCTGGGAAGGCGCTCGCGGCTTGTTGGCTGACGGCGTGCTGGTCAACGAGGCGGGATTGTTCGACCTCGACGCCGAGCAGCTGATGCGGGTTCCGTTGTATACACGCGCCGCCAAGAAGTCGGATCCGCCGGAGCAGGTCGTCGACGGACGCGTGCTGTCGGCGACCGGGCATAAGCTGCTGGCCAACCTTCAGACCGCGAAACAGCAGCCACTGTGGCGGGTGCTGGTCGGATTGTCGATCCGCCATGTCGGCCCCACGGCGGCACGAGCGCTCGCCGAGCGCTTTGGCTCGATCGACGCGATCAGGGCGGCATCGGTGGAGGAGCTGGCCACCACCGAAGGCGTGGGACAGATCATCGCCGAGGCGGTCGGGGAGTGGTTCACCGAGCCGTGGCATCTCGAGGTGGTGGAACGCTGGGCGGCCGCCGGTGTGCGGATGGCGGACGAGGCAGCCGGGCCACAAGAGAGCGAGCCGCAGACCTTGAGCGGGCTGACCGTCGTCGTCACGGGAACCCTGACCGGCTTTTCCAGGGATTCGGCCAAAGAGGCGATCGTCGCGCGGGGCGGCAAGGCGGCCGGTTCAGTCTCCCGCAAGACCGACTATGTGGTCATCGGCGATAACGCGGGATCGAAGGCCACCAAGGCCGAGGAGCTCGGATTGCCGATTCTGGACGAGGACGGCTTCGTCCGGCTGCTGGAGTCAGGACCCAAAGACTCGACGGGGTCGGTGGCTGAGGCGGTGGCGGCCGAGGGCTGATTTCTGGGACCATTGGACCATGCGCGTACACATCGGAACCGATCATGCCGCCTTCGACTTGAAGGAATACCTCGTTGAGCACCTGACTGCCGACGGTTTCGAGGTCATCGACCATGGAGCGGTCAGCTATGACGCGCAGGACGACTACCCCGATTACATCATTCCCACCGCTGAGGCCGTGGCAGCCGATGCCGGTTCGCTGGGCATCGTGCTCGGCGGGTCGGGCAATGGCGAGCAGATCGCGGCCAACAAGGTGAAGGGGATCCGTGCGGTGCTCGCCGACCGTGTCGAGTTCGCCGAACTTGGACGCCAGCACAATGATGCGCAGTGTATTGCGATGGGCGGGCGCTTTGTCACACCGGAGCTCGCTCTGGAGATCACCCGGGCATTTCTGTCGACTCCTTTCTCCGGCGATGAGCGCCATGCTCGCAGGATCGAGAAGATGGAACGCTACGAGCAGGCCGGCTCACTTGCGCAGTGACGCCCGGGCGGAGTGATCCGGGAGTGGAGTGAAGCCGGGAGGTCCAGTACACTTGGTCGAGTTCGCCGCATGGGTGGCGGCAATCGGGGCGTAGCGTAGTGGCTAGCGCGCCTGCTTTGGGAGCAGGAGACCGCAGGTTCGAGTCCTGTCGCCCCGACCATATCGTGTGGCTTCGGCCCTGGCCCTCGGGCAGCCGCGCTCTACTCGGGGGTCGTGGCCTGTTGCACAGGGCATCCGCATGACTCGCGCAGTTCGAGCGTGAACGGCACTCGGACGAATTCAGGAACCGCCTCGGGTGAGCAGTCGACGATGTTGAGCGCGGCTTCGGCGATCAGGTCGGTGGGTTGACGCACCGAGGTGAGCGAGGGAATCAGGAATGGGCTCAACTCGGTGGCGTCGATGGAGACCACGGCGACCTCGCCTGGGACCGACAGCCCGAGTCGATGAAGCGCGCTCAGCGCACCGATCGCCTGAGTGTCGTTTGACACGAACAGGCCGTCCGGCGGTTCTGGCTGGCTGAACAGCTCCATCGTGGCATCGAAACCGCCCTGGAATGAGTATTCGGCCCGACGCGCAAGACGCTTGGTCTGCTGTGGCGAATATCCCGTCTCGTCCCGCCAGCCGCGGTAGCGGACGCTGAAGACGCCATGCTCGACCGGACCCAGAACCGCGGCGATGCGGCGGCGTCCATGCTCCAGCAGGTGTCCTACTGCCGCGCGGGCCGCTGCCCGCTGCGCGATGCCCGTGGGCACGACCTGATCGGACCCGAACCGCAGCACGTTGACGGCTCCGTGCGCGACCGGTGAGCTGCCTGCCTGCAGCGTCGGTCCGATGATCAGTACCGCGTCCACCCGCCTGCGCCAGAAAGTCTGCAGCATCTGTTGCTCAGCGGATGGGTGATAGGCCGTCGATCCGACGAGCACGGCCTTGCCTCGCTTGGACGCCTGGCGTTCGACCTCGGCCACCAGATCAGAGAAGAAGGGGCCGTTGAAGTTGGGAACCAGCATGCCGATGGCGTTCGAGTCGGATCCCCGGAAAGACAGCGCCACCGGATCCGGACGATAGCCGAGCTCCTCGATAGCGCGCAGCACTCGCTGCCGAGTCTCCTCGGACACGAACTTGGGTCCGTTGTTGACGACGTAGCTGACTGTGGCCGGCGAAGTCCTGGCGCGCCTCGCGACGTCCGCTCTGGTGGGGTTCCTGCGGGGGGTTGTGGACGACAAGACGAGTACTCCTCTGGCTACCGGGCGATCAGGCGTCCGGAGTCTGGCGACAAGCGCCCGGACCCACCAACCGATGACCGCGCTGGGAAGAAATGTTAGAGCATCCCGAGCCGCGCATCCCGCCCGTCTTGCGGTTGGGGCCGGTTGCTGCGGGCGGTTCAGGCTGTGCCTCCTCCGGCGCTGACCAGATGGGTCATTGGCCGGAGTACCGGCTCTCGAGGCTCTCAGGTGACACGTGACGTCTAAATTTCAAGTTGCGTCTTCCAATCGAGGTGATACGTGTCATATAGTGACTATCGCCAGCTGGTCGTTGCGGGCGATGACGCCTGAGCCAGCACTGGGAATCGGTCCAGGAAGGACGGTTTCGTGAGCTATAAGAGCGCGCTTCCGGCTGCCAGTCCAGACAAATCCACATGGGAGATGTCGGGCGCCGAGCCGGGATATTATCGGCTCAGGACGAAAGAAGTACTCGGTTATTCGTCTGTCGATTTCGCCATGAACCTCGTGTTCCAGGCGATCATGATGTACATCACCTTCTTCTACACCGATATCTTCGGATTGCGGGTAGCAGATGTGACGTTGATGTTCCTGCTGTCGAGATTCGTCGACGCTTTCGCCGACCCCATCATGGGCACGATCGCGGAGCGCTCGAATCCGTCCAAGGGCAAGTACAAGTCGTGGTTGATCTTCGGCGCGGTGCCCTTCGGTGTGATGGCGGTCCTCACCTACACAACCCCCGACTTCGGCTACGGAATGAAGCTGCTCTGGGCGTATGTGACCTACAACCTGTTGAACATTCTCTATTCGGTCATCATCAATCCGTACATCTCGCTGGCAAGCGTGATGACCGCCGATCCGGCGCAACGCACCAAGCTGCAGAGCGTTCGCATGATGTGCGCACAAAGCGGCGGTGTCATCGTTGCCCTGGCCCTGCCACTGGTCAGCGGCCGGCTGTCGCGGTACCTCTCGCTGCAGACCAGCTATATGACCACCACGATCGTCTTGGCGGTCGTCATGATCGCGACGCTGTTCTGGGCATCCACCCAAGTGGTCGAGCGGATCAAGGTCACCTCCCATGAGGACCCGCCCGGGTTCAAGGACGTGATCCATCAGGCGACCCACAACAAGTACGTGGTCTTGATGTTCCTGCTGTTCTTCGGCGTCTACGGCTTCAACACCGTCCAGTCGTCGTCGGGTGTCTACTACATGACCTACTACGCGATGCGCCCCGACATGGTCGCCTGGTTCTCGATGATGAACGTGCTGCCATCGGTGGCCGGCGTCGCCGTCGTCCCGTGGATGATCAAGAACTTCCGTAAACGCGGCACCGTGATGCTTGGCCTGACGATCGGTGCGGCCGGTGCATTGCTGCTCGGCCTGCTGCCGCCGACCGGCATCGTCTTGATGCTGACCTTCCGCGGCGTGAGCTCGTTCGGTTACGGCTTGTTGATGGGCAGCCTGTGGGCGATCATCACCGATCCGGTCGAGTACGGCGATCTGCACACCGGGCGTCGGTTGACCGCGATCGTCATGACGCTCATCGGGCTCGGTCTCAAGTTCTCCATGCTGCTCGGAGGCGTCCTACCGACCTTGATCTTGGACGCGGTCGATTACGAGCCGGGAGTCGCACAACAGACCCAGCAATCACTCAACGGCATCCACCTGATGTCATCCTGGCTGCCCGCAGGGATTCTCATTGTCACCCTGATCGTCTTCGGGTTGTCCTATGACCTCACCGAGGAGAAGGTCGCCGACATTCAACACAAGATCGCCGTCCGAGACGGGCTGCTGGCGCCGGTCAATGACGAGGAGCGGGCGCTGGCAGCCGAGGGTGAGGCAATGCGAGCAGCCACGGTGCTCAAACACGATACCGACGCCCTGCAGGCCGGCCTTTCCTCAATCGATTCCCCTGACGAACGCGAACCAACGGAGGGTACCCAGAAATGAAATGCGTTCATGTAGTGAAGATCGGCA
>NZ_JAVTWX010000020.1:0-17951 GCF_032229645.1 Brooklawnia sp. | reverse complement strand
CGGTGACCGGGCTCAGTCCGAGCGGATCCGACTGGTTCACCGGATCATTCCCGGCAAAACTATACGGATTGGCCGCCCAACCGGCCGCGGTCACCGGGCCCAAACGAGCAGCGCTCAAACCGGGCCACGCCACCCGGATGCATCTCCAAACGGGCCCCGTCAAACGAGCACCTCACGTACGTCGACGGCGCCACACCTGCGCCCATCGAGAACGTCCTCACACGCATGCGATCAAACCGACAATCGTCAAAACGCGACTTAGTTGCAGAAAACCGATCCAGAGTCAAGCCCGAAAAGTCCTGACCCACAACAGTCTCGTCGCGAAAGGAGAGTCTCGACTGCCCGGTTGTCCCACTATTCCTGACGGCGTCACTTCCAATCACTGCTTCTCCTTAGCCCAAGGCTAACGCGGAGTCTCCTATTGGTAGTCTTCAAACTCCCACTGCCCGATACGTGCAAGTTTCTCGGCAAGCGACGACCAATCTTTCGCCTCTAGCGACTGAACCTGTTTTGCCAGGAATCTTACGGATTCGGGAATATCCAACTGGTTAACAATCAAGTAGTGTCTCCCAATCAAAGGCCCTTTCTCTTGGACTAGTCGTTCTACCCATCGCGGTGTGCAGACAAGGACGTCGAATGACTCTTCGCCGGGCCCATCCGCAGGACCGACCATTAGTTGGAGCAGAACCCCATCATTTTCTGGGTGGTCTGACTGGTATGTCTCGGGATCGACGTCCGGACTAAGGACGTATCGTATGGCTGCTCTCATGGTAGATCCAGAATATCGAGATGTCCGTTGCCTTGCCATTGGCCTTGCGGCACCCACCGCTGCTCGAAGTTTGACTGGTAGATGCCTAGTATTGGCTTATAGCTCGGTGGTCGCCACTGATGGAGTCCGTCAGCGCTTACAAGCGTCTTTCCATCGCTGGCGGCATGGTATCCGTCGCCCACCCAGGCCAGACCTGCCTGCTGGGCCTGGGAATTGGTGCCCGAGCCGAGACCAAAATTGCCCTTTCCTTGGGAGGAGTCCCTTAAAATCCCACTCAAAACAGGCCAATCGTCATCGCCAGGCATGTCAGTCTCGCACGCGCCGTTATTGTGCACCAAGACTGCCGTCCCAGCACTCGTTCGTACGTGGTAGTTGTGTAGTCCTTCGACGGCGATGTTGTAGACGGTCTCGGTTTTGCCGGTTGCTTGGATGGTGAGGACTTTGACGAGTTTGCCTTCTGGTGTGCGCAGGCGGTCGCCTTCTTGCAGTTCGCCAACGGTGAGCCAGCCTTTGTCTTCGACGTAGAACGGGTGGGTGATGGTGGAGGTGATCTCGCCCTCGGTGGTCGTGACCCGAACCGTTGCGACGTTGTCGTGGACGAAGGTGTCTGTCACCTTGCGGGGCTCGGCCTGCCCGGTCTCCGGATTGAAGGCCGTGACCTCGTCACCCACGACAACCTGGTCGATGGGTTTGGTCGTTCCGTCGGCCATCAGCACGTCGGTGTCGGCGGTGAAGCAGCCGTAGCGTGCGACGTCGCTCACGCTCGCCAGGGCGCCGGAGCCGCCGCCCAGCAGCGAGCCGGATAGTGCGCCTTCGCCGACAGCGTTGGTGAGTCCTTGCATGGTGATGGGCTGGCCCGAGGTCAGGTACTGGATACCTCCGGACGCACCGCCATCGATGCCGCCCTCGATCGCCCCGGACAAGATGTTCTTGCCCAGGCACGAGGTCAGGCCGCTGGTCATCTTCACGGCTGCTTGCCCGGCGCCGCCGCCGATCAGGCCGGTCGCCCCGCCAATCGCGGCATCGATACCGACTTTGCCCCAGTCGACGCTGCCGTTGGTCGATTTCTGCGACCAGATCGAACCACCGGCCCCGGTCAGGGCGCCGGCGATCATCGCGGCCCCGATAGGTCCGCCGACACCGGTGGCCATCACGGCGAGTCCACCGACGACCAGTGCACCGGCGGCGATGTATTCCCAATTGTCTTGAACCCAGTTCCCGGCAGCGGCGATGCCGTTGCCGATCGTCCCGTGATTGCTGTCCCGGTAAGCGGCCAGTTCGGCATCGGTGACCGGGCTCAGTCCGAGCGGATCCGACTGGTTCACCGGATCATTCCCGGCGAAACTGTACGGATTGGCCGCCCAGCCGGCGGCAGTGACCGGACGCAGCGGATCGGTCGACAAGAAGCCGCGCGTCCCGGGATCGTAAACTCGCGCCTGCAGCCAATCCAGGCCGTCGATCTGCATGCCGCCGGTCGGGGAGATCTGCATTCCGGCCAGGCCGCGCAAATCCTGCCGGCCCTCCGGCAGCCACGGCGCCGCCCCGCCGCTCGCGCCCGGCAACGACCACAGCGCCTCCGCGTCCGCCCGCTTGGCGCCCGAGGCTCCCGCACCTGTCAAAGCGGTAGCGATACCGGCATTGACCACGTCGGTGAGCCCGATCTGGGTCACCACCGGCAGCTCGGACGCGCTATCCCACCAGACGTTCGTATCGTCCACGCTGCTCAGCTCACCGAGCGCATCGACCCGCAGCTTCCGCGAGCTCGCGACCCTGCGGTCGCCCTGACGTCTGACGTCGGTGATCTGGCACAGATAGCCCATCGGATCCCAGGCGAACAACTGCTCGCCATCGGGCCCGCTACGCCGGGTGCGGCGTCCCTGATCGTCATAGTCAAAGCTGATCGTGGCCTGTGGCGAGCGCGATTCCAGCAGCTGACCCGCCTGGTCGTAGCGATACTGAACGGCCAGCCCATTCGCGGATTCGCCGACTAGGCGCCCATTGGCGTCCCAGATGAATTCGCCGGCGGCGCCCTCGCTGGTTCGTGTGCTGATCAGCTGCCCGGCCTGGTCGTAGTCATAAGAGCTGCGCAGCCCGTCCACCGTCTCGCTGACGATCCGGCCATCGGCGTCGCGGACGATCGAGGTCTCCGAAATGAAGCCGCGCCTATTCGTGCGCCGGCCGGCCAGATAGCCGTCCTGGTAGCTCCACTGCGTGCGCAGCCCATCGGCTTCCAGACTCGTGACGCGCCCCAGGCCATCGCGGCCCAGTGCTACCCGACCCAGCCCCGGATGCTGGACGGTGGCGAGCCGGTTGTTGGCGTCATAGCCGTAGGTCGTGGTGGCGCCGTCGGGGCGAGTCATCGACGTGCGACGCCCGCCCTGGTCGTAGCCGTAGCGCATGCCTTCGCCGTTGCGCAGCCGGTGCAGCAGATTGCCGCGCGCATCCCAGGCGAGATCGTGGACGATGTCGTCCTCGACGATTCGCATCGTGCGCCCGGCGAAGTCACGCTCGATAGCCGAGCGCACTTTGCCTGCGGCCATCGTCTGCGACAGCCGACCCGAACCGTCATAGCTCCAGCAAACCTGGCCCCCATCAGGGGCAGTGCGGGCGGTGCGCCTGCCCGCCGCGTCATAAGAGTATGTAGTGGTTCTGCCGAGCGGATCGGTCCGGGCGACCATCCGGTTCATGCCGTCGTATTCGGCAGTGGTGCGCCCACCCATCGGGTCGATGGCGGCGATCTGGCGTCCGAGGTCGTCGTATTCGAAGCGGGTCACCCCGCCCAGCGCGTTGACCGCCTCGATCAGCTGCCCGGCCGCATCGTAGACGAAGCTGCGTCTGCCGTACCAGGGATCTTGGGCGCCGACGATGCGTCCGCACTTGTCATAGCGGAATCGGGTGATTCCGCGCCCGGGTTGGACGCGTTCGATCACTCGTCCGCAGGCGTCGAAGGCGGTGCTCACCTGCTCGCCGGTGGGCCAGCTCTCGGACGCTACCCGGCCGTCGGGGTCATAGTGCAGCTCGTAGCGGTCGCCGCCGGTCGAGGTGGTCGCGACCCAGCGGCCGCAGGCGTCGTACTCGTAGCCGAAGACCCCGCCCATCGGCTGGGTGACCGAGACGACCCGGCCCGCCTGGTCCCGCCGATAGGAGGTGACCGCACCCTGTTGGTCGACGGTCTCGACCAGCCGTCCGCATAGGTCGTAGCGGTGCAGGCTCGGACGACCATCCGGTCCGGTGACCGAGATGACCCGGCCCAGCCGGTCGTAGCGGGCCGAAACCGAATCCCCGCCGTCGGTCAGCCGGGTCGCCAGACCCAACGGGCTGTCGTGCTGAATATGGCGCCGCACGCCGGTCGGGTCGGTGGTGCCACTCACCTGGCCGCCGGGGCCATACGACCACTGCCATTCGCCGCCCGCCGAGTCGACGGCCTTGCGCAGCCTGGACGAGGCGTCGTAGCCGAATTCCCAGGCCACGCCGTCGGGCAGCTCCACCGATGAGAGGTTGCCCAGATCATCGTAGGCAGTGGTGACGCTACGGCCCAGCGGATCGCTCACCCGCTGCCGCAGGCCGCCAGACCCGTATTGCGTTTCGGTGCGCCCACCCAGCGGGTCGACCACCGCAGAGATCTTGCCGCCGGCCGTGTGCTCGTAGGCCCAGGTGGCCCCATCGGGATCGATGCGTGCGGCGAGCAGCCCGGCGGCGTCATAGCGGTAAGAAGTGCGGAAACCCAGCGGAGTGATGGCCGCAACGACACGGCCCGACTCGTCGCGCTCCAGACGCGCGGTGTTGCCGTGGGCGTCGGTGCTGGAGATCAGATCGCCGTGCTCGTCGTGCCCGAAACGCAACCGCACCCCGGTCGGATCGACGATCTCGGTGAGCAGCCCCCGCTCCCAATACATCCGGGTCACCCCACCCACCGGGTCGGTGGCCATACTCGGATGACGGGAATCGCCGTCATAGCTGAGGATCGAGCGGGCCTGCTGCCCGTCATCGCCGGTGACGCAGGTTTCGATGACCCGGCCCGCCTGGTCATAACACCATTCCAGCCGGGCCCCGGACGCCAAAGCCTGCCTTCGCTTGCGCCCGTGCTCGTCGTACTCGGTGACCGTGACGCTGCCATCGCGCTCGGTCGCCATCACCAGGTTGCCCCAGCGGTCGTAGCTCATCGACTGGCGACGTCCATCGGCGTCGATCACCCCGACCAGGCGGCCGCGCCGATCGGTGATCCAGGTGTTCGCGCGCTCGCCGTCGGCGTCCGAGACGACAGTCACGCCGCCCGGAAGATAGGCGAACCGGGAGACCCGGCCGAAAGCAGAGACCTGCTCGGCGACCCGGCCGGTCTCGTCATAGCGGTTCTCGGCCTCGACCACACCGTCGGCGTCGATCACGGCCTCGATCAGGCCGGCATCGTTCCAGCGGTAGGAACGCTCGTATCCGGGCCCGGACGCACGCAGCAACCGTGCGTGTTGGTCATACTCATAGTCGATGCGGCGGCCATCAGACGCCTCGACGGTCACCACCCGGACGCCGTCCCAGACCAGATCGATCCAGCGTCCGAACTCGTGGGTCAGGCGCACCAGACGGCCCGAATCGTCGTAGCCGAAATCGATCCCGGAGCCCTCGCCGTTGCCGGCCGCCAGCAGCCGGCCCGAACCGGAGAACTCCCACACCAGACTGCCTGCGTCCCGCAGCACGAACCCGGTACCCGATTCGGAGGGTTCCAGCCACAGATTCTCCGAACGCGCCCGACCCCAACCCGAACCAGCCCGGGGAAACACCACCACCCGGCCATCAGGCAAAGTAAGCCGGGCAGACTCGTCCCCGCAAACCAACCCACAATCAGTCCACGACGACCAACCCGCACCGAAGGCCCCCGCCGCCGGGTTCAGCGAGCTGAAGGAGCGGGCGAACTGCAACCCTGCGCAGGCTCCGGCGAAGGACAGATCTACCTCGTTCTCGATGAAATTGCCCGTCGCGATATTCACCGGATCGTCTGCATACCCGGTAGTGGGCGGCGAACCGTAGGCGGTCGGCGGATCGATCTGAATATCGCTGCGCCCCTCGGTAGCCCCCTGCGCGCTCAACGCAGCCGCGATGGCGCTGTCGGGCAGCGAGCAGATGTCACCCGCCGACCCGGCGTTGGCAAACGCAGCGCCCACCGCCAACGCCCAGCTCGCGTCCTGGCCGTTGGCCGTGAGCCACTGCCGAAAGCCCGAGATCACGCTGGACGCATCCAGGTGCGCCCACTTGCACATCGAGGCGAACTGCGAACAATGATCCTCGAGGGTGCCTGGCGTGGACTTCAACAAGTCGTCGGCGCCCTTCGTGTTCGTAGCGAAGGCGGAGAGCTTCTCCGGATGCGCCGAGGAGGTACCTCCTCCGCTGCTGCCCCCGCCGCCCTCCGGGGTATCGCGGGTACGAGTCTCGGGCCGTTCCGCCGATTTCGACGGGCCGTTGTCCTTCAACTCCGGAACCGGGGGCTGCTCAGAGCCCCACCAGCCATCCCACCACTTCTCGATACCACTACGATCGGCCATCCGCTGAGCCCACTCGCGGGCCTGACGTCGCCGCTCGTTCTCCTCGCGCGCTTCGGTTTCGAGCTCACCGACCTTGGTGTCGACGTCCCGCAGTTTCTCGACGATCTCATCGAGATCCCCGAGTTGAACCACGCCGTTGTTCCGGAAGACCGTCGAGTAGTGGCCCGCGAATTCGATCAGCGCATTGCTGCGGTAAGCCGACCTCGATGCCTGTTGGCCGGACAATTTCGAGGCTGCCGTTGAGAACGCAGACCGCAGCGCAGCTGACACACCGAAGTCGAACTCGACGTCCGGCATCCCTTTCAACTGCTCAATATTGCCGATGGTGACTGCGACCACACTGCGCCTTCCTCAACTACTGGGGGGTCGGTCTCCCACGGACGCAGACCCGCCGGCGCGTCCGTGACCAAACCCGGTGCCACCGGCCAGGATCAGGCGCCACCACCCGCAGTGAAAATATCCTGCGAAATCTTGTCCAACTGAGTCCGCAACTCCTCCAACTCCTGCTTCGCCTTATCCAACGCAGCCTTCGTCTCCGGCCACGTCGAACCGCGGAACGTCGACGCCAACGGACCATCCCAGACATTCGGATTCGACAAGGTCTGCCCCTGCGCATCCAGCTGCGTGATCTGCTCAGTGAACCCACCATTCACAATGCTCTGAATCTGCCGGATAGCCTGCTTAGCTTCCTCAGTAGAAAGAACACGACTCATAACGATCAACCCCCAAATGGACAAAACGGACCGATGTGCCTCGTCGGAGTACCCGACACGCCGAAGGATTCGAGAACCTGCACCGGATGCTGGGGCGAGTGGGGGTGTTCCGGGAAGCGTCCGAGGTATCAGCCCTCGAACCCCTACGACTATAGTGACATCCCGGTGCGAGTACACCTTCGGGCCCAAGGAGACACCCCCATGAAAGCTGCTCATCCGAGCAAGAAAGTGCTGCGCAGGTCGGTCGTGGCCGCGGGTACGGCACTCGTGGTCGCCGTGGCGACCCTGGCCTCGGGCTGTAGCCCGCAGGTCGATAACCCGTCGCGCGTGCTGCAGTCGGTGAACGTCGATCTGGCCCCAGATGGCGCGATCACTACGGTGAATGGTGCCGCGATCTTTCTCGATGAGACCACCAGAACCTCACAGAGCACCGAAACGAACTTCAAGCCGGCCGACGTGGTGGACGACCTGCCGGTGCGGGTCAGTACCCACTACCGGACCGACACAGCCAGTGGCCCCGATCTGAACGACCTTTCCGGTTTCAGCGGCCGCGTCGAGATCGACATCACCGTCGAGAACCTCACGGTCGCGGCCAAGGAGCTTTCCTATGATGCGGCCGGACAATCCCGCACCGCTGCAGCGCTGGTCGGGACCCCGCTGAGCATCGCCGCCAGCACCGAACTGTCCGGTACTCAAGCCAGTCAGCTCGCCTTCGACAACGCTGCCAGCGGGCAGTCCGGCACCAACGGCATCGTGAGCTCCGCGACCGACGGTGATGCCATCGTCCAGTGGGCGGCACTGCTGGCCCCGCCCCAGTCCAGCGCGACAACGGTCTTCCGGATGGTCGCCGACGTCGATGACTTCTCCGTCCCGGTCATCGATATCGCCGTTCAGGCAGGACTGAACACCGATCTGTCCTTCGACGGGGTGGTGAACGCTGCCTTCGACACCGGCCCCACCTCCGAACTCGCCCTGCAACAGCGCACCATCGAGTTGGTCGCCGAGGTCAACGGAGTGCTCGCTCGGGCAGGAGCCACCATCACCGAGGTCCGGAAGAACCTTGATGAGACCTCCAAGACGCTCGGCGTGAGCACTGCTCAAGAACTTCAGAGCAGCAGCGAGTCGCTGACGGCGTCGATGAAGGGCCTGAGCGGTGAGATCGACAACCTGCGCAATGACCTTGATTCGACTACCACCGGGACGAATGCGCTGGTCAATCAGCAATTCTCGGAGATCGTCGATTCCATGAAGGTCATGCTCGGCGACACTTCGGCGACGCTGCCCTCCGACCTCGACCTCGTTGAGGGCGCCGGCTGCGCTGCTCAGGTCTCGGTGCCGGAGGCCGGCGATTCCCTCTTCGCGGCGTTCTTGCAGCTCTCCGCCCAGTTGAATGGTTACGCCGAGGCGTCGTCCGGTTGCCGCGATGAGATCGTCCAGCAACTCACCGCGAGCATCGGCCCGGCCGAACCTACTCCGCAGACCTGCGCGGACGACTCGTCCATGACCTGTGCGCTGCTCGGTGCGCAGACCAGCGTGCTTGGTTCCCTCGACGACCTGGTCGCCTCCGGACAGGCCATCGTCGGCAAACTCGACGGCAGTTACGTGAAGGACGCGATCAGCCAGTACGACGGACTCGCGGGCAACCTCGCTCAGATCAAGACCCAGATCGGCTCGCTCGGGGTGCCCGCGGGCGAAGCACCACTCGACGAGCAGCTGACCGACCTCAAGAACTCGCTCGCCGACGCGAGCGAGTCCCTTTCCTCGATCAAGAAGATGAACGCCACCGCCAAGGCGGCCAAGGCCGATCTGGTCACGGGGTCCTCGTCCGTCCAGGCCCAATACGACAAGCTTGTCAAGCAGATCTGCTCGCTGGCGAAAACCGGAACCGCGACGACCGGGGTCGATCCGAAGCGCATTGAGGAGATCCGAGCGCTCATCACCGACACCCCCTGCAATGGGTCGAAGCCGGTCACCACATCGCCCACTGCGCTGCAGAATCGTCTCACCGAGCAGCAGAACGACTGGCAGCAGATCATCGATGCCACCGATCCCGGTCAGCCCGGCTCGGTGCTGGCCGAGGTGGACGCGCTTCTGCAGTCCGTCGGCACCGCGCTGGACCCGGTGATCGACGGCACCGGTCAGGTGGACGCCACCGCAGCGGATCTGGCGGCGCTGGTTGCGGCTGCGGATGGGCAGGCGTCGGAACTCGACACGCTGCTGGACAAGATCAACGAGCAGCAGCAGAGCCTCGCCGCCTCGGTGACGCAGTCTTTCGCGGACGCCGCGGACGCGGCAAAGTCGGAGATCCAGAAGAGCACCGACGAACAGATCCGGATTGTGTCCGCCCAAGCAGAGGAGGGCCGCGAGTCGCTGATCGAGTCATACAACCGTACGATCGCCGGGCTGACCGCAACCTCCGAAGACGTGGTCGCGCAATCCAAGAGCCAGATCGATGCCCAGAACGAGCAACTCGCCGATGAGCAGGAGGCGGTCACAGCCGCCCTCGATGAGCAAACGGCGCAGACCCTCGAACTGATCGCCCAAGGCACCGACGGCTCCACTCGCGACATCGAGGCCGCCAATGCGCTGCTGACCGACAGCCTCAACAAGGTGATCCTCGACCTCGGCGATCCGCAGGTGCACGGCTCGGGACTGCTGGGATCGATGGCAGCCAGCGCAGCCAAGGCCGACACAGCCGACTATCAGCTCGCCCTCGCGTCGCAGAGCGCCGCCGGGTACGCGAATATCCGCGCGGAGGATGTCTCCGGCATTCTGCTGCGGCAGGCCCAGTTCCAGGAGGCCCTCGAACGGGCCCAGAGCTTCCCGACCTTCAACCTCGAGTTGCCTTCGGGTGCCAGCTGGCAGACCGTCTACGCCTTCCACGTCGGCGGCAAGAAGTGACGTCCGACAACAACGAGACCGCGCCCGCCGATCCACACGATCCGGTAGACGAACCCGACCCCGACGACCACGACCCTCAGGCAGACTCGGATCCTCGGGTGGCTCACGGTGCCCGGTATCCGAAACGGCGGACCATCATCTGGATCGCCGTGGTCGCGCTGATCATGGCCTTGATCGCCGGCATCGCCGTGCGCCAGTATCTGCGCACCCCGCCCGATCCGGTGCCCGCAACTGTGCCGGTCGCGATCTCTGGGCTGAGCCTGCCGAAGGACGCGAAGCTGGGCATCGTCGTCACCCTCGGGGATGGCGCTCCGTCCGGAAGCGAATGGAATCAGGCAGCGCAAGGGGCGAGAGTCGCGCAGCAACGGTTGTCGATGGGCGGTGCCCATCTTGAGCTGATCGTCGAGAACGATCACGGCACCTCGGACGGGGCCCGCGATGCGATCAGCAGGCTGGCAGGCCAGGGCGTGGCGGGAATCATCCTGGCCACCGACGGCCCGCAGCTCGCCGATGCGCTGACGAGCGCCCAGGATGCGGGCGTCCCGGTGCTGCTTCCCTATTCTTCGCTATCGGCAGACGCAGCCAGCGTCGACGGGGTCTGGTCGCTCGTCCCCGATACCCAAGGCACCGCGGCTGCCTATGCTGCGCTCCTTCAGACGTCCAGCCATCCGCTTCTCATCGACGCGGGTCCGGGACTGCCCGAGATCACCGGTCTGGCCGACGCCGTGCCCGTCAGCGATGGCGCGGACCTGAGCGCGCTGGCCGCCGATGTCGCACACCGGACGAATGCCGACGCCTCTGCGGGGGGTGCCTACTCCGGGGACCCGGACAAGGAGCAGTCCGCGCCTGTCGAGGACCCCAATGATCTCCTGGTCATCAGTGGTCGTCCGGTCACCCAGGCGATGATCGTCCGAGCTCTGCAGGCCAAGGAGATCTCCGTTCCCATCGTGCTGGCTCCCGGCGCCACGAGCCCTGCATTCGCCACCAGGCTGAGCGAACAAGGCGGCAGTGCGTCCACGAATCTGGTCACCGTCGGGGCGCCGTGGAGCGACTCGGTCGCTTTGTCCAACGATCCGCACGGACGAGCCATGTCCGCTTTCCTGGCAGGCGTGAGATTGAGCGCAGAGAACAGGGAGATCCTCGATCTCACCGAGGAAACACCATTCGCCGATGTCGCAGCCGCCGCAGACGTCCGCAGCCACGACGCGGTGATCGCGCTGGCGCGGGCGGTCAGCGAGGCCGGCAGCACCAAGCCCTCCGAGGTCAGCAAGAGGCTCGCCCGGCTGAGGCTGAACCCCGCGGACGGCATCGGCGGCCCAGATCTCGATTTCTCCCACGCCCAGGCCTTTGCGGGCGAGGCGACGACCCTGCACGCATCGGATCAGTGGCTGGGACTTCGTCCCGGTACCGGCAGCGGTCAGCTTGTCTGGTTCGCCGCGCCCGGCGCTGCATGATGGGATGAGCACAGCGAAGCTCCCGTAACCCGTTCCGCGTCAGGAGGCGTGCCCGTGCGGATTCTGATCGATCTCGATGATCGCCATCAGGTCGTCGATCTCGAGGCCTGGCAGCCGACTGCCACCCTCGCGGCCCTGATCGCGGGCGTGGGAGGATCGTCCGCGGCAGCGCAGCACGTCTGTCTGGACGGCCGGTCTGTACCCATAGACATGAAGCTGCAGGACGCGGTGCTGCTCGAAGGATCCGTGATCTCGCTGCAGCCCGGGCCTGCCCTGCAGCGGATCACCGGGTGGAACGTCTCGATCTCGGGAGGACTCGGGTCGGGGGCGCTCGTGCCTGTTCCCCACAATCGCAAACTCATCATCGGACGCTCCCCGAAAGCCGACCTCGTCCTGGATTCCGAGAGCGCGTCGTGGCACCATTGCACTCTCGAATTCGATTCCGACGAGCTATGGCTCCGCGACGCCGAATCGACAAACGGCACCATCGTGGATGGCGTGCCGATACCCGCCGAAGGCTTGCACGTCACCGGACCGACCACCGTGCTGGCGGGCGGCGCGGTGCTGAGCATCAGGCCCGATCTTCGTGAATCCGCAGCCCCGCGGCCCGGATCGTTGCACAATCTCACCCCGGCGGCGACGGCACCGTTCAATAGGCCTCCCCGCTCCGGCGACCCGGCCCCGCCGGAGCCGCTGGCTCCGCCGCAGCAGAAGGATATTCCGCCGGCCTCGAAATTCAGCGTGGTGACCGTGGTCGCCCCGCTGATCATGGCCGGTGTGATGGTGGCCGCGATGGGCAGCCTCCGCTACGCACTGTTCGCGCTGCTCAGCCCGGTGATGGCTGTCGGCATGTGGTTCGAGCAGAAACGCCGACGAGCCAAGAATGTCGAGGAGGAGGACAAGCGCTTCACCGAGGCCCTCGACGAGTTCCGCGGCGAGATCACCGAGATGGCCAGTCTTGAGCGGGAACGCAGGCAGCAACTCATCCCTGATCCTGCGCTCGTGCTGCGCCGAGCGGTGCTGCCATCCACGTTGCTGTGGCAGCGCCGGGCCGACGCGGCGGATTTCGGTTGCCTGAACGCGGGCACCGCCGACATCGAGTGGCATCCTGAGATCGACTCTCGTGGCATCTCCAAGCTGGACGACAAGGTGAAACAGATCGTCGATGAGACCCGGTTGCCCGCCGCCCCGGTCCTGGTGGATCTCACCGATGCCGGTGTCGTCGGTATCGTCGGCGACCGGACGGGAGCGCTCGCGCTGGCCCGCAGCCTGCTGATCCAAAGCGCCGTGCATTGCGGTCCCGCCGATCTCACGGTGGGTGTCTTCTGCGACGGCGGCCGCGAGAGCGATTGGGAATGGGCATCGTGGCTGCCGCACACCAGGCAAGCGGGCGACTCCTCGCACGGCCGCTGGATGTCGAACCAGCGGGATGAGAGCTCAGCCATGCTGCGGAGCCTGCGGGAGGCGATCGACACGCTGCCAACGGCAGCCCTGCTGGTCGTCCTCGACTCGGAGGTGCTCACCGAAGGACGGGAGTCGCCGGCCCGTGAGATCCTCGGGCATGGCCGCTCGGCCAAGGAGCCGTCGCTGCGCCCAGGTCAGCCCATCCGGCGGGTCAGCGGCATCGTCATCGCCAGAACCGCCGACCAGCTGCCGGCTGCCTGCACCACGGTGATCGACGTGGCGGCCGATGCCGCGGCCAGTGTCGCGCATCCCGGCGATCTGACCACCGTCACCGATGTCACGCTGGCGGGCATCGGCCTGCAGCAAGCCGAGACCTGCGCCCGGCAGCTGGCTCATTTCGACGATCCGGAGCTGGTGGTGCCGGGCGCCGCGCTGCCGTCGCTGGTGCGGCTGCCCGAACTGCTGGCTCCCGGCGGACTGGATGTCGATGCGATCATCGAGGGCTGGCAGGCACCCACCGGCATCTCGACCCCGATCGGGCTGAGCGAATCCGGGCCGCTGATGCTCGACCTGGTGCGCGACGGCCCACACGGCCTGGTGGGCGGGACGACCGGCTCGGGCAAGAGCGAATTCCTGCGATCATTCGTGGCCGGACTCGCCGCCCGCAGCGACCCGACGGTGCTGAACTTCATCCTGATCGACTTCAAGGGCGGCGCAGCATTCAAGACCTGCGAGCGGCTACCGCACACCATCGGCACCATCTCGAACCTCGACGAGCAGCTGGCCGACCGGGCGCTACGGGCCTTGGAGGCTGAGATGCAGCGCCGGCAGCGGCTCTTCTCCGAGGCAGGCGAGGATGTCGACAATCTGCCCGCGTATCTGGCGACCAATCCGGCCGAGCCGTTGCCGCGGCTGCTGCTGGTCATCGATGAGTTCGCGATGCTCGCCAAGGACTTCCCCGATGTGCTCGCCTCCCTGGTCAGTGTTGCTGCGGTGGGTCGCACGCTCGGGGTGCATATGGTGCTGGCGACCCAGCGTCCCGCCGGTGTGGTCAACGACGACATTCTCGCGAATACGAATCTCAGGGTGGCGCTGCGGGTGCAGAGCCGCGAGGATTCGACGAATGTCATCGGTGTGCCGTCGGCTTCGGCCATCGGACGCACCCAGACCGGGCGTGCCTACGTCAAACTCGGGCAAGACGAGATCACTCCCGTGCAGACCGCGCTGGTCACCGGGCAGGCTCAGCAGGCCGCGCAGCAGCTGGTGGAGATCCGCGATGTCGGACGCTTCGGTGTGCCGATCGTCCGGCGCACGCCTCGGCCGGCCAACAGCGACGATAACGATCTCGATCTGCTCATCGATGCGATCGTCGCAGCCAACCATCGACTCGGCATCGAGACGCCCAGGCAGGTCTGGCCGGAGGCGTTGGGCGAGAAGGTGCGACTTGACGGCTACGCCGCCGAAGCGTCCGAAGCCTCGTCCGAACCGACACCCAACGCGCGTCCGCAACCGATGGTCGGTGGTTTGCGTCGAAGCACGGTGGCCATTGCGCTGGCCGATGAGCCGGATCTGCAACGGCAATCGGCGACCGGCTGGGACATGGCCGAGGGCAACCTGCTGCTGATGGGGCTTCCGGGCAGCGGCACCACCACGACGCTGAGCAGTATCGCCCTCGCGCTGGCCCAATCGTTGTCTCCCGGTGAGCTGGATATCGTCTGCCTCGACGTAGGGTCGCGCGATCTGGCCCCGTTGGCGGAGCTTCCGCATACTGTCGCCTACGTCGGAGCCGGCGCGGGTGCCAAGGAGCGGCAGGCCCGCTTCCTGCGCTTCCTGCGTGCCGAGTTGGATCGCCGCCGGGAAAGCGATCTCAGGCATCGGCCGATGGTCGTGCTGATCGACGGGCTCGCGGGCCTGCGCGATGAGTTTCAGGACTATGACGGTCAGCAACTTCTCGAGTGTCTCTACCGCGCCTATGCCGATGGCCCCGGCGCCGGGATGTTCTTCGCGGTGTCCACCACCCGCGCCCGGGCCGTGCCATCGGCGATGGATGAGGTCACCACCCAGAAGTGGGTCTTCAGGCTCGCCGACAGCTATGACTACTCGACGTTGGGGATCCGGGGGAAGACCGTTCCGGCCGCGGTCCCGGGCAGGTGCGTGAGCACCACCAAGCTGCTGCAGATGCACATTGCCACGCCTGGCCGAGGACTGCAGGATGCGGTGCGGGAGGCTGCTGCCCGCTTGCAGGATCTGCCCGGCAAGCCCGAGGTCATCGGCGTGCTACCCGACGATGTCCCGAGCGCCGAACTGGCGCCGCTGACCGATCTGAGTGGCGAACCCTGGCTGATTCCGGTGGGGCGGCGCGAGGACAGTCTGCAACCGGCCTGCCTGGAACTCTACGAGGGCGAGCATCTGCTGATCGCCGGACCGGCCCGATCCGGGAAGTCGACCCTGCTGCTGGCGATAGCCCAGGTGCTGCGGGCCGGCGGCGGAGCCGTCAGGCCGGCGATCTGGGGAATCTTTGACCGCCGCTCTCCGCTGGCGGAGGCCGATCTGGATCGCGCCGCCGGTTCGCCGGACGAAATCCCTGCGCTGCTGGCCTCCCTCCGGCTGGAAAGCGGGCCGGTCTTCTTGCTCATCGACGATGCCGAACGCATCGATGATGCCGATCAGTCGATCACCTCGCTGCTGAACGCGGGGATACCCGGCCTGTGCGTGATCGCGGCCGGACGATCGGCGGATCTGCGTGCTCTCTACAACCACTGGACGAAGGTCGTCCGCAAATCCCGTTGCGGGGTGCTGCTACAACCCGACATCGATTTTGACGGCGATCTGCTCGGGGTGACGATTCCCCGCCGGGCGCCGGTGGCGATGACTCAGGGACGCGGATATGCCTGCGTCAGCGGAGCCTTGGCGCTCATCCAGTCGATGAGCCCGGTTGCCGACCGCATCCGCAGCGGGGCCTGACGTCAGCGGGTTGTGATGCTGAACGGTGAGCTTTCCAGGCTGGTGAAGTTGCCGACGGTGGCGTGCAGCCGGCATTCGGGGGTCACCGACAGCGCCGTCACCACGAGTCCGTCCGAGGACACCGCCACCGCGCCCGCACAGCTGTCGGAGAAACGGACACCGGTTTCGCCGCCGGCGACGTCGACCAGCATCTGCGAGGGCGCACCCACCGAAGGACTCTGGTAGAGCGGGTTCATCTCGTCCGCGCCGCCCGGCCACACCGGGACGAGCGTGACCGGCAGGGTGGTCTGGCTGACGGTGCGGGCCGGCGTCTTCACATAGATGTCCTGAAGCCGTTGCACCGGATAGGCGGTGCTGCTCGCGCGCGGATCCAGCAGGGTACCGCTGGTCGCCGAGGCGGCCTCGTCCAACCATTGGTCGAACTCGGACGACTCGTGGAACTCGCCGGGGAAGCTGGCGGTGAAGGTGACCTCGCCGTTGGCCGGGATGCTCACCCCGGTGAGTTTCCAGCCGCAACTGGCCTCCAGCCCGGTGGTCGAGGCCTGGTGTTTGGTGGCCTCGGCCTGCTTCCAGGTCACCGGCGGGCAGATCTGGGTACCTGGCAACGAGGGGATGACTTCGAGGAATGAGCCGGTGAGCGGGGATTTCTGCGCCTGATAGGTGAAGGTGACCAAGGTGGTCTTGGTGCCGGGGTCATAGCTGGCCTCCCTGGTCACGGACAGTCCCGTTGGGAGGACGGGATCTTGTTGGCGCGCGTCCAGGGCTGCCGTGGCCGAGGTGGTCGTGGCCGCGCCGTGGCGGATCAGCCACCAACCGCCCACGCCGATGCCGGTGAGCAACACGACCCCGATGCACAGCCAGACCACGACTCGCCGGGTGAGCCATGGCAGCCGGGACGCGGGAGCCTCGGCCTGCGGGGCGGGCTCGGGTGCGGGCTCGGGCTGGACTCGCGCGAGCGGGCGCACGATGGTTTGCCCGTCGGTCGGTCCCAGGTCGGGAAGCGGGGCCGGCAGGGTCTGCTCGGATGCCGGGCCGTCGCTGGCCCGCTTCGGTCCGGCGGCACGCAGCATCGTCGGGGGATGGGCGAGGGTTCCATGGGCGACGGTGTCACGGGGGACGACCGGCGAGGTCGGGGGCAGCACACCCAGGTCTGCGAACTGCCTGGCGAACCGCCTGGCGATGAACGCGGCTGCGGCGGCGTCCGGACGATGGGTCGGCTCCTTCGCCAGTAGGGACTCCACGAACGCCCAGAGCTCGTCCGGTAGATCGAGTCGCGGTGGGGCGGAGGTGACGTGGCGGTAGATCGTAGTGAAGTCGTTGCCTTCTCCGGCGAAGGGCGTGCGGCCGGCGAGCAACTCGTAGAGCAGCACGCCCGTTGCGTAGACATCTCCGGCGCGGCTGGCCTCGCCGTTGGCGATCAGCTCCGGAGGCATGTATTGCGGGGTGCCGGCAACTCCGGTGCTCTTGCGATCCCGCTCTTCGAGCACGGTGGCTATCCCGAAGTCGGATACCCGGGCGACCGGGTCCGAGGTGTTCTGTTCGGAGGCGAGCAGCACGTTGTCAGGCTTGATATCGCGGTGGACGACCCCCTGAGCGTGCGCGGCGTCCAGGGCGTCGAAGACCTGCGCCGCGAGCGAGAGCGCCGCTGCGGGCGGCAGCGATTCGCGTGCGATCAGCAGATCGCGCAGCGTCCCGCCGGGAACATAGTCCATGACGATCGCCAGAGTGCTGCCTTCGACGACCATGTCCCGCACGGTCACGATGTTCGGGTGATGCAACGCGAGCAACAGCGAGCGTTCGCGAACGAACCTCTCCACCAATCCCGGGTCGGAAGCGTGTTCGGCTTTCAGGATCTTCGCGGCGAGGATCGAGCCATCGGCCAGCGACTCCACTCGCCACACCTCGCCGACTGCTCCCGAGCCGATCGGATCGCGTAGCCGGTACGAGGCTCCCAGCGCGTCGCCGCTGGCGTTCACCGGGTGGGGGTGAGTCATTGCTTCTCCGTCTCGTGATGGCCCTGCCCGGTCATTCGAGGCGAATGCGGTGAGCGATCACGGTTCCGCAGGCAATTGTATTTGGACGCCGTCGCGCTCGGCCGGGCGCCGGTGTCAGATCGTCGTCCGGCCGAGCCCGCACGGCTCTGTTAGGGCGGAGGGTCCTTAGGTGAGGGAGGCCTGGTAGATCGACTCGATCGATGCGGCCAGCATCGAGT
>NZ_JAVTWX010000019.1:0-17993 GCF_032229645.1 Brooklawnia sp. | reverse complement strand
ATGATCCAGTACTCGGCTTCCGGCGTGAAACTGCGCGAAGTCGCTGGCACCTAGGGTCCCTAGGACCGACCCTGGACCCGTTCCGTTGTACCCGGGTTGGTTGGTTGCTCTCGACGTCGAGCGGGCGGCAGGACACCGGCGGGTTCGCGATCATAGACACGCCACCGTTGGGCGTTGCTCGGCGGATCAAGGCTAACGACCCTCGCCAAGGGTCGGGCGCAAGCGGATCAACACCATCGCGCCTCGCTGCAACTGCAACGAGAGCGAACATGTTCCGGATGTCGGAGCGAAATTGTCAGACCCCGGTCCTAAGGTCCTGAGTGTGAGAATCCTGCACACTTCTGACTGGCACATCGGCCGGACCTTCCACGGCTGGTCGACCCTCGATGCGCTGCGCACCGTCTTTGACGCGATGATCGCGACCATGCGCGATAGCCAGGTCGACGTGGTGGTGGTTTCAGGCGATGTCTTCGACTCGTCCACCCCCTCGTCGGAGGCTGTGACGATGCTTGATGAGGTGCTGCTCGGTCTGCGGCAGACGGGCGTTCAAGTGGTCGTTTCCAGCGGAAATCACGACTCGGCGGCCCGGCTCGGCGCGAAAGCTGCCTTCGCGGCTGCGGCGGGTGTCTTCGTACGCACCAGGGCCGAGGAGATCGCTGAACCGGTCACCATCCGCGACGCTCACGGTCCGGTTCATTTCTACGCGATCCCGTTCCTCGACCCTGCCAGCATGCGATCGCTGTGGCCTGAGACCGAGCCGATGCGTTCCCAGGCCGATGCGCTGCGGCACGCGATGAAGCTGGTACGGACTGACCTGGCTGAGCGCGGCGGACGATCGGTCGTCCTCGCGCACACCTTCGTCCAAGGCGCAGAAGATGAGATCTACGACAGCCAGCGGGACATTCTCGGTGGACTCGACAAGGTGGCCGTGCCGGTCTTTCGCGGCGTCGACTACACGGCGCTGGGCCATGTCCACGGCCGGATGACCCTCGACAAGCAGATTCGCTACGCAGGCGCGCCGCTGCACTACTCATTCGCGGAGGCCCGAAAGCCCCGAGGTGGCTGGCTCGTCGATTTGGATGCCCATGGCTTCGCAGGTGCGCAATGGCTCGACTTGCCGGTGCCGCGTCCATTGGCCGAATTGCGCGGAACCCTCGAGCAGTTGCTGAGCGATCCTGGCTACCAGAAGATGCACGACTCTTGGGTCAGCGCCGTGCTCACCGACGATGAGCAACCCATCGGAGCCATGCGCAAGTTGCAGGGGCGCTTCCCCTACTGCGCTCTACTTCGCCACGAGCCGGCCCATCGCACCGGCGACGACGGTGCGAGCTACGCCGACCTGGTGCGCGGCAAGACCGACCTCGAACTGATCGGAGCATTCCTCACCCGGGTACGCAACGGCATCGCGACCGATGACGCAGAAGCCGAACTGCTTCGCGAGGTCATTACCGGCTACGAGGACCGAGACGTCCGAGTATGAGGATTCACCGGGTAACGGTCACCGGCTTCGGACCTTTTCGGGGCACCGAAACCGTGGACTTCGACGCCTTCGCAGACGACGGGATCTTCTTGATCACCGGTCGTACCGGAGCGGGCAAGACATCGATCCTGGACGCCGTCACCTTCGCGCTCTTCGGGTCGGTGCCTCGCTATAGCGGCCAACCGGGAGATGCCGTGCGCTCCGACTTCCTGAGCGCTGATCAACCCTGTTGCGTGGAACTGGAATTCACTGCCGGCGACAGGAGATTCAAGGTCGTCCGCGCCCCATCCTGGGAACGCCCGAAGCAGCGGGGGACCGGCACCACTGTGGTGCCGGTGAAGGCAGAACTCGACGAGTTGACCGACGGCCACTGGCAGCGGCTGCAGTCGAAGGCCGGGGAAACCAGCAAGCAGATCAACGACCTCATCCGGATGAACAGCAGCCAGTTTCAGCAGGTGGTCTTGCTGGCGCAAGGTCAGTTTCAGGAGTTCTTGATTGCCGACACCGACAAACGTCGCTCGCTGCTCCAGACTCTCTTCGGTACCAAGAGATTCGCCGATTACGTCAAGACTCTCGGCGACCATGCTGCGGAGCTGAGGCGTCATGTCGACGACGACAATCTTGCTTTGCGGGCGAAGGCCCGCAGCTTTGCTGATTTTGCAGGAGCCGACGATGGCGCGCTGCAACCGCCCGCCGATGACGCTTTGGGGCAGTGGTGCCGCGAACTGATCACCGTGCAGACTGAGGCGTTCGATCAGGCCAACCAGCGCGAACTCTGGCTACTGGAGGCACTTGGGCTCGCCAAACAGGCTCTCGCCGAGGCCACCGACCTGGCGGGCCGGCAGCGGCGCCGAACCGATGCCCTACAAGAGCGGGCGCACCTCGAAGAGCGGGCTGATCCAATCGCAGCCCTGAAGGAGGCGCTTCAGGTAGCACAGCGCGCAGACTTGGTCACGGGCGTCATCGAGTCGTTCGAGGAGGCGCGGACGAATGCGGAGCGCGCCCAGCAGGCCGAGCAGGATGCCGAGACCGGCTACCTGGCCGTCTGGTCAGTCCTGCCGGCGGACACCGCAGAGATCGCGGAATCGATTGCGGCCCTCAACCAGTTGATGGGCATGCTCCAGCCACAGCTTGAGGTCGAGAAGTCGCTGCCGGGGTTGCGGCGAACCGCCGAGACAGCCGCCGCCAAGATGCACGAGCACGACGAAGAGGCGGACGTACTCAGAAAGAACCGCGAGACGGCGAGCAGGAAGTCGGCGGAGCTGCGTGACCAGATCACGAGGCTGGAGTTGTCGGCAGGAATCCTCGCCGATGCCAAGCTGGCCGCCGAACAGGCAGCCAAGCGGCGGAACGCTGCCGAGCGCGCGGAAACGTTGAGCGCCGAACTGGGCCGAGCGAAGCACGATGACAAGAGGGCAACGGAGAACGCCGCCGCCGCATCCGAGCGGCTCGCGGACCTGCGCCGGCGGCAGCTGGCCGGATACGCCGCCGATCTCGCTCAAGACCTGTCGACTGGTCAGCAGTGCCCGGTCTGCGGCTCGCTCGATCATCCTCGACCCGCCACGCTGGCCGCCGACCACGTCGACCAGTCCGTCATCGATGAGGCCCAGAGCGCCGTCGACGCCAGCTACGCGGAATCGAAGAGAGCCACCACACAGGTCCAACGAGTTGCGGAGCGACAGCGGCTGGAGTTCGCCGCCGCAGGCGAACAATCCGTGGTCGAGGCGACCTGGGATGCCGCAGCGGCACAGGCCGTGCTGAACGAGGCAGCCGATGCTGACAGCAGGCTACGCAGCTGCCGTGAGCAACTCGTCACATTGCAGCGTCAAATCGATGACATCACCGTCGACCTCGACACAGCGCACGGTGTTCGTGAAGAGCTCGCGGCCACCGAAGCGACCACCCGGACCGCGCTCATCGAGGCAGAAAAGACCGCGGCCGAGGCGCGCGGCACCGAGGTGAGCGTCCTGGCGCGGATCACCGCAGCGCGCCATCGACTGGAGGTCGGCCAGCTCCTGCTGGACGCCGGGCGGGGGCGACAGCTGACCGGCGAGCGGCTCCGCGCCGAGCAGGCGCGTCTCACCAGAGCTTTGGCGCAGGCAGGGTTCATCGATCCCTCCGAAGCCAAACTCGCCCGGATCTCGTCGACCGACCAGCAACGGTTGCGGGCAGATGTCAGCACCTATGAGGCACGGGTCAGTGCCGTCGAGTTGACCCTCGAATCGTCGGATCTGGTCGGCCTGCCCGCAGAACTCGTTGATGTGGACACGCCCATGCAGACCGTCACGACGCTCGATGCCGAGCTGCAGATCGCCCGGCGCACGGCACTCGGTATCAAGCCGAGACTCGACCTCCTTCAGCGGCTGGCGGCCGAGATCGCCGAGCAGCAGAAGGAGCTGGCGGTCGTTGCGCACCAGTTCGCGGCCGTCGACCGGCTGGCCAGCACCCTGCGCGGACTGCCGCCCAATACGATGCGGATGGAACTGGAGACGTTCGTGCTGGCCGCTCAATTGGAGGAGATCGTCCAGGTCGCAAACGTCCGGTTGCGCAGCATGACCGATGGTCGCTACGTGCTGCGGCACACCGATGCAATCGAGAAGAACCGCGGCAAGTGGGGGCTGGGCCTCGAAGTGTCGGACGCGCACACCGGCGGCGTCCGCACGCCGGATTCACTGTCGGGCGGTGAGAGATTCCAGGCATCGCTGGCACTGGCGCTGGGATTGGCCGATGTGGTGACCAGCCGCGCCGGTGGTATGCGGCTGGATACGCTTTTCATCGATGAAGGTTTCGGATCGTTGGACGCGGAGACTCTCGAGGTCACGATGGCGACCCTCGACAACCTGCGCGAGGGCGGCAGAACGGTCGGCCTGATCAGCCACGTTGCGTCGATGAAGGAATCGATTCCGGCACAGCTGGTGGTCGATGTGGTACCCGGCGGGTGGAGCATTATCCGGCAAGAAGCGCGATTATGAGGCGACTTGATTGGCTGGCTCCCATCAGGCTGGCTAGAATCAAACGGTTAGCGCAGGCCGTCGATGGCGGCCGGCCCCGAATATGCCAGGAGAGCACGTGCCCAGCACCCTAGAGCAGCTGAGCCCCACGCGGGTGAAGCTCACGATTGATCTGCCCTTTGAAGACCTGCGGCCGGCCATTGACGCCGCCTACCAAGACATCGCACAGCAGGTGAATATCCCGGGCTTCCGCAAGGGCAAGGTTCCGGCGCGTTTGATCGACCAGCGTTTCGGTCGCGGGCTGGTCTTGCAGGAGGCCATCAACTCGATGCTGCCGCAGGCGTACGGCGAAGCCGTACAAACCCATGACCTGCGTCCGCTCGGTCAGCCAGATATCGACATCAGCGAGTTGAACGATGGCACCAACGTGCTGTTCACCGCAGAGGTCGATGTGCGTCCCGATTTCGAGATCGCCGATATGACCGGCGTGGGGGTCGAGGTTCCGGCTTCGACAGTCAGCGACGACGAAGTCAATGAGCGGGTCGAATTGCTGCGCGAGCGATTCGCGACCGTGACCGAGGTTGAGCGCCCGGTGGAGACCGGCGATGTCGTCGTCCTCAACCTGACGGCCAGCCAGGACGGCACGACCCTCCCCGAGGCCGAGGCGTCCGAAGTCAGCTACAAGATCGGTGCCGGTGGCTTCGTCGATGGACTCGACGAAGCGGTCGTGGGCCTGGCGGCAGGCGAGAAGGCCACTTTCACCTCCACACTGGTCGGCGGTCCGAACCGTGGCGAAGAAGCCGAGATCGAGGTTGAGGTCGTCAAGGTGCAGTCGCAGGATCTGCCCGATGTTGACGATGAGTTCGCCCAGTTGGTCAGCGAGTTCGATACCGCCGAGGAGATGCTCGCTGATCTGCGCGACAACCTCGAGCGTCTCGCCCGTATCGATCAGGCCAACAAGGCCCGTGAGGCGGTTCTCGCCAAGCTGATCGAAGCCACCGAGTTCGAGCTGCCGGAATCGCTGGTGACCACCGAGCAGCAGAGCCGTCGCGAGGGCATTGAGCAGCAGCTCAGCGCCGCAGGTCTCACCGTCGAGCAGTACCTCGATGAGGCTGAGGACGAAGAGGCGCAGACTCCGGAGGAGTTCTGGGCCGATATCGATCAGCGCGTGCTGGAGGGCCTGCGCTCGCAGATCATCCTCGACAAGTACGCCGAGGATGCCGAACTGCAGGTGGACCAGGGCGAGCTGAGCGAGCTGATCTTCGCCAAGGCACAGCAGAACGGCACCTCGCCGGAGCAGGAAATCCAGCACATGGTGGAGCACGACCACGCTGCCGAGTGGATGAGCGAGGTCCGCCGGGGCAAGGCACTGGGTGAACTGGTTGCTGCCGCTACGGTGATCGACGCCGAAGGCAACGAGGTCGATCTGGCTCTTCTGAACAACGACGGCTCCATCGCCGAGCCCGCCGACGATGAAGCTGAGGAGGCGGCTGTCGAGACTCCTGCTCAGGAGATCGCTGAGGCCGCCGACGCGCTCACCGATGCCGAGGAAGCTGCGGCGGAGGAGCAGAAGCCGGCTGTCAAGAAGCGCACCACCAAGAAGGCCGATGCCGAAAGCGCCGAGTCTGAAGATGCTGCCGCGGAGGAGACGAAGCCGGCCGCTAAGAAGCGCACTACCAAGAAGGCCGACGCTGAGACGGCCGAGTCCGACAAGTAAGGGCATGACGACAGCGGCTCCCCGAATACCAGCGTTGAGGCGCTGATCTTGGGGAGCCGCTGTCGTGCTCTAAGATGCAAGCGGTCTCGACTAATCGGAGGTAGCAATGCCGTTGGGTCCCTCGAACTCCTCAAACGGTCAAACGCCCGCTACCCAGCAGCTGTCTTCCGTCGGCAACCCACGGTTCAATGTCATCGTGGTCGGTGTCGCGGCCTCTTTGATCTGTCTCATCGGATTGCGCCAGTTCTCCGACATCATCGCGCCGCTGTTCCTGGCCATCAACCTGATGATCACTGCCTACCCGCTGCACAGCTGGTTGGTACGCAAGGGCGCCCCCTCGTGGCTCAGTGCGATGGTGGTATCCCTGACGGTATTCGCGGTACTGATTGCGATGGTCGCCGGATTGGTCTGGTCGGTTACCGAGATGATCGGCATCCTCCCGCAGTACGCGGACGAGTTCAACGCTCTCTACCGGCAGATCGAGCAGTTCGCAGTCAACACGCTCAACTTCGATGGCGCGGCGATGAGCAAGATGCTGGCATCGCTGGACCCGACGCGCTTCATCGGCGCGGCGACATCCGTGCTCTCGGCGTCGTCCTCGCTGCTGGCGCTGATCGGCGTCATTCTGGCCGCCATCGTCTTCATGGCGATGGATACTCCGGGGCTGGAACGCCGAATGGTACTGCTCAACGAGAATCGCTCCAGGATCGCGGCAGGCATCGGGAATTTCGCCCACGGCGTCCGCAGATACTGGCTCGTGACAACGGTCTTCGGTCTCATCGTGGCGGTCTTTGACGCCGTCGCCCTGGCAATCATGGGCGTGCCGCTGGTCGTCGTCTGGGGCATCTTCAGCTTCCTCACCAACTACATTCCCAACATCGGATTCGTCATCGGCCTCATCCCGCCGACAGTGGTCGCGCTGTTCGCCAACGGCTGGCAGTCGGCAGTGCTGGTCATCCTGCTCTACTCGGTGCTGAACTTCGTCATTCAGACCATCATCCAGCCACGCTTTGCCGGAGAATCGGTAGGTGTCACGCCCACCGTCTCGTTTGCTTCGTTGCTGCTGTGGGCATCGGTACTCGGTGGCATGGGAACCTTGCTGGCACTGCCGATGACACTGCTGGTGAAATCGCTGATCATCGATCTTGATCCTCGGGCACGCTGGATCAACGCGCTCATTGCCAGTGATTCCAAGGACGCAGAGCCGCCCGACGAGTACCAGCCCGGTGACGACGACTAGTTGCACCCACAACCAGGGGAGTGAAGAATGTCGGACGCCCAGGCGCGGAACGCCAGTGAGCCACGTCTACTGCACAAGATGCCCGAATTCAGCGACACGGTAGCCCCGGTCACCAGCGGTGGCGCGGGCGCCACTGCGCTCGACCGTCGCGTTGTCGAAGCCGCACATCCGGGCATGACCGGGCTGGAGCTACTGGCAGAGCAACGCAGCTTCAATATGACCTTCAGCTCTGACCCAGCCCGGGTTCCCCAGGGGCCGTACGGTGGCACTCCGCCGCATCTGCCTCGATTCGTCGTCATCCTGCTCGGTGTTCTTGGAATGGCCGGCGCACTGTGGCTGCTACGTGAACTCGGCTGGCTGTTGGCGCCGGCGTTTCTCGCCCTGAACATGGTCATCGTTGTCTATCCGCTGCAGAATCTGCTGCGCCGCCATGGCGTGCCCAAGTCGGTAGCGATGGCTCTGACCGCTCTCGCGCTGTTCGTCAGTCTGGTGGGGATCGGGCTGGTCGCCACCTGGGCCATCGGCGAGATCATCGGGGTCGTACCGCAGTACTGGACGCAGGTACTCGATCTGATCGAGGAGGCGCCCGACTGGCTGGAGAAGATAGGCATCGACAGCACAGCAATCGATCTCTCACTTTCCAATATCGACGTGAATCAGATGCTGGGAGCGGCCAGTCAGCTCTTCTCGGGGTTCTCCGGGGTGGTCGGCATACTCGGCGTGATCATCTCGGCGCTGATCATGATGCTGCTCGATGTTCCCAGTTGGGGTAGGCGCATCGCAGTCGCCGGAGGAACCCATCCGCGGATCGTTGCGGCGATGCGCGAATTCGGCAGCGGCACGCGGCGCTATTGGCTGGTCTGCACGGGTTTTGGTGCGCTGATGGCTGGGCTCAACTACGTCGAGTTACGGATCCTGGGGGTTCCGTTGCCGCTGGTATGGGCCCTGCTCACCTGGTTGATGACCTATGTGCCCAGCGTGGGGTTCTTCTTCTCGCTGATTCCTCCGCTGGTCGTCGCGCTCGTGGCCAACGGCTGGCAGACAGCCTTGTGGCTGCTCGGCATCTACCTGATCACCACTTGGATCGTGCAGGGAGTCTTCCAACCCAAGGTCACCGGCAACGCGGTGGGGGTGAACGCCACCATCTCGCTGATCTCCCTGCTGCTGTGGGCATGGGTCTTCGGCCCGCTAGGTGCGCTCATCGCGCTGCCCTGCACCCAGCTGGTCAAGTCACTGCTCGTGGACGCCGACCCGAAAGCGCGCTGGGTCAATGCGCTGATCTCCAACCGGACCGAGGTGAAGGGCGCAGCCGGGCAGTCGTAGCGATGGAGCCCGAGGGCCTGGCGACTCGTCCGGAATCGACCCACGGTGCGTTGCGTCTACCCGGCACACCAACGCCTCCAGCGAAAAGCAGGCGGGCGCTTTCGGTTTTGTCAGCACAGGGTTGTAAGTTCATGAATGTGAATCCAGACATGACAACACTGCGAGCCGCAGCTGCGACCGGACCCGGTGCAGGCATGACCGACAATGTCTACCAGTCACTGTTGGCAAATCGTATTGTCTTCCTCGGCTCAGAGGTGCGCGATGAGAACGCCAATGCGATCTGTGCCCAGATGCTGCTTCTCAACGCAGAGGACCCGCACAAGGACATCTACCTGTACATCAATTCCCCGGGTGGGTCGGTCGACTCGGGCATGGCGATCTACGACACCATGCAGTGGATCAGCAACGACGTGGCGACCGTGGCGATGGGCCTGGCGGCTTCGATGGGCCAGTTCCTGTTGTGCGCCGGTGCCGCGGGCAAGCGCTTTGCGCTGCCGCATGCCCGTATCCTGATGCATCAGCCGTCGGGTGGCTTGGGTGGTACCGCGTCCGACATCAAGATCCAGGCGGAGCAGTCGGTGCATCTCAAGCGGCAGATGGCCGAGCTCATTGCCCAGCACACCGGCCAGACCGTCGAGCAGATCACCAAGGACTCCGATCGCGACCGCTGGTTCACGGCGTCCGAGGCTCTCTCGTACGGCTTCATCGACCACGTCTTCGAGCGCGCGTCCCAGATCCCCGGCTCCGACGCTCCCAACCAGTGAGGCAGCAGATGACTACGAACCTGATTCCGGGCACCAACTTGCCCGCCCAGCCGTTCAGCACGGCCGGTGCGCAGCCGCAGATGGACTACATCATCCCGCAGTGGGAGGAGCGCACCAGCTACGGCGTACGTCGTGTTGATCCCTACACCAAGCTGTTCGAGGAGCGGATCATCTTCCTCGGCACGCCCATTACCGATGAGATCGCTAACGCGGTCATGTCGCAGCTGCTGTGCCTGCAGTCGATGGACGCCGAACGTCAGGTGTCGATCTACCTGAACTCGCCGGGTGGGTCGTTCACCGCGCTCACCGCGATCTACGACACGATGAACTACATCAAGCCCGAGGTGCAGACCGTCTGTCTGGGGCAGGCCGCCTCGGCTGCAGCGGTGATCCTGGCCGCGGGAGCCAAGGGCAAGCGGCTTGCTCTTCCGAACTCGCGGATCCTCATCCACCAGCCCTCAATGTCGGGTGACGGCTCGTACGGGCAGTCGTCCGATCTAGAGATCCAGGCCCGCGAGATCATGCGCATCCGCACTCAGATGGAGCAGATGCTGGCCGACAACACCGGCCAGGACATTGAAAAGGTGCGCGCCGATGTTGAGCGCGACAAGTTCCTGACCGCTGCCGAAGCTGTCGAGTACGGCATCATCGACGACATCCTCACTTCACTGTCCGAGACAGGACGCTGAGTCAAGCCTTCCCGTATTGCGGCCGGTCTCAACCCGAGCGCCCCGGAGGGGAGCTAGGGTTGAGATCCCGGCAAGGTTGCAAGGTGGGACTACTCATATCGGTCTAGGGTCGAAGGAGAGACGATGGCTCGCATCGGCGAGAGCGGCGATCTTTTCAAGTGCTCATTCTGCGGAAAGAGCCAGAAGCAGGTCAAGAAGCTCATAGCCGGACCCGGCGTCTACATCTGTGACGAGTGCATTGAGCTGTGCAACGAGATCATCGAGGAGGAATTCAGCGACGAGTCATCGGCGAACACCCCCGGTGACCTGCCTCGTCCCGCAGAGATCCGAGACTTTCTCAACGAGTACATCATCGGCCAGGACTCGGCGAAGAAGACGCTGTCGGTGGCCGTCTACAACCACTACAAGCGCATTCGTGCGCAGGCTGAGTCCGGGCGCACCCACGATTCGGACGTCGAACTGGCAAAGTCGAACATCTTGCTGATCGGTCCCACCGGTTGCGGAAAGACCTATCTGGCTCAGACCCTGGCCCGGATGCTCAATGTGCCGTTCGCCATCGCCGACGCCACTGCACTGACCGAGGCCGGATATGTCGGCGAGGATGTCGAGAACATCTTGCTCAAACTGATCCAGGCGGCCGACTTCGATGTGAAGAAGGCAGAGACCGGCATCATCTACATCGACGAGATCGACAAGGTCGCTCGTAAGTCGGAGAACCCGTCGATCACCCGCGACGTCTCGGGCGAAGGCGTTCAGCAGGCGCTGCTGAAGATTCTCGAAGGCACCGTCGCCTCGGTGCCCCCGCAGGGCGGACGCAAGCACCCTCATCAGGAGTTCATCCAGATCGACACCACCAATGTGCTGTTCATCGTCGGGGGCGCCTTCGCCGGTCTTGAGCACATCATCGATTCGCGGATCGGCAAACGGCCGCTCGGATTCACCGCCACCCAGGATGTGCGGGCGAAGCGCGGCGACGATCCGTTCGCGGGGGTGCGTCCCGAAGACCTGCACAAGTACGGGCTGATTCCTGAGTTCATCGGACGACTACCGATGATCGCGACTGTTCCGAACCTCGACCAGACCGCGCTGCGGCGGATCCTGGTGGAGCCGCGGAACGCGCTGGTGAAGCAGTTCGGCAAGCTCTTCGATATCGATGATGTGCAACTCGACTTTACCGACGATGCGGTGGGCGCGATCGCTGGCAGGGCGTTGGAGCGAGGCATCGGGGCGCGTGGGCTGCGCGCAATCCTCGAAGAACTTCTGCTCAACGTGATGTTCGAGGTACCGAGTCGTCCCGAGATCGGTCAGGTCGTGGTGACGGGGGCCGCCGTGCGCGGCGAGGAACCGCCGATGCTGGTGACCCGCGAACAGATGGCGCAGCGGGCGGAGTTGTCGGCCTGAGCCGTGAGTGGGATGACGATCCGGGTGGTGTCCGTGGCGGGGCGTCATCCTGATCTCGTCCGGGCTGCCCGATAGGCTAGTACTCGTGAGATATGTCTCGACGCGAGGACTCCCCGGATCTCCGGCTGCCGGTTTCAGTGACATCCTGCTCGAAGGATTGGCTGCCGATGGCGGCTTGTATCTGCCGGCCGAATACCCGCAGGTGGACGCCGCCACTTTGATGAGTTGGCGCAATGTACTCGCCACCCAGGGTTACCCGGCGCTGGCTCACCAGGTGCTGAGTCTGTTCGTGGACGACATTCCCAGCGACGATCTGCTGGGCATCTGCCAACGGGCATACACCGCAGAAAAGTTCGCTTCGTCCAGCATCGTTCCTGTCGAGCGGATCGGGGACGGCCCCTTGTGGCTCGGGCATCTGTCCAACGGTCCGACTGCGGCGTTCAAAGACATGGCCATGCAACTGCTCGGTGAACTCTTCGCCTATGAGCTGGGGCGCCGCGATGATCACCTGACGATTCTTGGCGCGACCAGCGGGGACACCGGGTCGTCCGCCGAATATGCGATGCGCGGACACGAGCGGCTGAGCGTCTTCATGTTGACGCCCAAGGGCCGCATGACCCCCTTCCAGCAGGCCCAGATGTTCGGTCTGCAAGACGCCAATATCCACAACATCGCCCTGGACGGGGTCTTCGACGATTGCCAGGATGTCGTCAAGGCCGTCAACGCCGATGCCGAATTCAAGGCGAAGTACCACATCGGCGCGGTCAACTCGATCAACTGGGCGCGGCTGGTGGCGCAGGTCGTCTACTACGTCGCGATCTGGCTACGGGTCACCACGACGAACGACCAGCGGGTCAGCTTCGCGGTGCCGACCGGCAACTTCGGCGATATCTGCGCGGGGCATGTCGCCCGCGAAATGGGTCTGCCCATCGACACCCTGATTTTGGCGACCAACGAGAACAACGTGTTGCACGAGTTCTTCAGCACCGGACGCTACCGGGTGCGCGCATCAAGCGAGGTCGCCGCGACATCCAGCCCGTCGATGGACATCAGCAAGGCATCGAACTTCGAGCGGTTCGTCTTCGATCTCTTGGGCCGCGACGCCGCCAGGGTGGCCGATCTCTTCGGACGACAGCTGTCGGAGAATGGCTTCTTTGATCTGTCCGGTACCCCCGAGTTCAAGCGGATCACCGAGCGCTACGGCTTCGTCAGTGGCACGTCCAGCCACGCGGACCGGCTGCAGACCATTCGCGGGCTCTACTTCGACAACGGCGTGTTGATCGATCCGCACACCGCAGACGGCGTGCACGTGGCCCACGAGTGGATCGGCCGGGTCGCGGCACCGATCGTCGTCCTGGAAACCGCGCTGCCGGTGAAATTCGCTGAGACCATCAAGGAAGCGATCGAGGTCGATCTCGAGATTCCGCCGCGATTCGCCGAGGTGATGAATGCTCCTCGTCGGGTGGTCGACATGCCGAACGACCCTCAGCAGGTCAAGGACTTCATCGTCCGGACCAGCTAGGAACTCAAGTCGGCCGGAGCCATCGACCGGGATATTCGGCGGGCTACGCCGTCGATGGCTGCGTGGTCGTCCGCCCAAGGCGGACAGAGCAAGCCCGATTCGCCCCAGGTGACTAGGGTTGGACCCATGGCCCTTCACTTCGAGCGAGCAGGGTTCGATCCGGATTTCGTTGACTACCGGGCCGGTCTCGATCTACAGCAGCAGGTGCATGACGAGGTAGTGGCTGGCACCAGGGGCAATACCGTGCTATTGCTCGAACATGATCCGGTTTATACCGCCGGACGCAGGGCTGAACCCAGCGAATACCCCTATGACGGCACACCGGTCGTCCCTATCGGTCGCGGCGGCAAGATCACCTATCACGGCCCGGGCATGCTGATCGGCTATCCGATCGTGAGGCTTACGCCACCGATTCAGCCGGTCAAGATGGTCAGGGTGCTTGAGCAGATCATCATCGCCGTGGTCGCCGACTTCGGCGTGAAGGCCGCTACCGTCGAAGGACGCTCCGGCGCCTGGGTGTCAGCCGATGATCGCGGACCGGATCGCAAGTTGGCAGCCATCGGCATGCAGGTGTCACGCAAGGTGACCATGCACGGTTTCGCCCTGAACTGCTCGAACGATCTGCGTCCGTTCGGCAAGATCGTCCCCTGCGGAATCGCGGACGCCGGAGTCACCTCGATCAGCCAGGAGACCAGACGCGAGGTCAAGCCAGCAGACCTGGCGGAGCGCATGGAGATCGAACTCGCAAGGCTCGAATCTGACGGTCTCATCGAGATCTTCGAACCCGAGCAGCCGGCCGCACCTCTTGATCTCGCCAGCCCTCGCGGCCTGACTCAGCGTCCAACTGATAGGAGAGTCCTCACGTGACTACCGAGACCCGACGGCTGCTGCGCATCGAGGTTCGTAACGCGGAGACGCCTATCGAGGACAAGCCGGCGTGGATGAAGAACACCGCGCATATGGGTGAGAACTACGCCAACATGAAGAAGCTCGCGCGCGGCAGGGGCTTACACACAGTCTGCGAAGAAGCCGGCTGCCCGAACGTCTACGAATGCTGGCAAGACCGCGAGGCTACCTTCCTGATCGGCGGCGACACCTGCACCAGGCGTTGCGATTTCTGCGATATCGCCACTGGACGCCCGGCCATCATGGATGTGCTGGAGCCCCGCAAGGTCGCCGAATCGGTGCGTGAGCTGGGCCTTCGCTACGCGACGGTCACCTCGGTGGCACGCGACGACCTGGCAGATGGTGGAGCCTGGTTGAATGCCGAAACCATTCGTGCCATTCACACGCTCAACCCATCAACGGGCGTCGAGATCTTGGTGCCGGACTTCAAAGGTGACCCGGCTGCCATCCAGCAGGTCATCGATGCCAAACCCGAGGTTTTCGCGCACAATCTGGAGACGGTTCCCCGGATTATCTCGAAGATTCGTCCCGCGTTCAGCTACGAGGGTTCGCTGAATGTGCTGACCCAGGCCAAGCAGGGCGGCATGATCGTCAAGTCGAATCTGATTCTGGGCATGGGGGAGAACGACGACGAGATCTTTGAGGCGATGTGCGATCTCTATGATGCGGGCTGCGACATTCTCACCCTGACGCAGTATCTGCGTCCGTCCCCCAAATTCCATCCGGTGGACCGGTGGGTGAAGCCCCAGAAGTTCGTGGAGTTCGCCAAGCAGGCGAACGAGATAGGTTTCCTCGGAGTGATGGCCGGGCCGATGGTGCGTTCGTCGTATCGCGCCGGCAGGTTGTGGGCCCGCGCCATGCAAAAGGCCGGACGCGAGATTCCCGCGCACCTCGCTCATATCGCGGACGAAGGAACTGCCCTGCAGGAGGCGTCATCGCTGCTGGCCCGTCAGAGCAACTGAAGTTCGTGTCGGCACCTGTCAGTGGGTGAGCCGGTGCTGCCAATACCCGGGTCTGCGCCGATTGTGTGAATAGGCGACGATCATGATGGTGGTGCCAGTGACGTAGTAGATCACCCGATAAGGAAAGGTACGAACTCGTTTGCTTCGTATCGTGGGCTCTTCGTCCCATCCGGGAAACACGGGCGCTGCCTCGGGCCAATCACGAATATAGGCGATCGCCTCGTCTACTGCGTCATAAAAGTCAGTGCCAAGTCCTGCGCGCTCGTCGTCGTACCAGAATGCTGCTTCACGGAGCTCTGCCCGAGCTTGTGGAATGCTCGGCCTTCACACGTTTCATTTGCGACGGGACGCCAACTCTGCTCGTAGCCGTGCGTGTGATTCGTCAACGTCGAGCACTTCTACCCTGCCAGCTTCTATGTCATCAATTCGGCGCCGGATCTCAGCTCGCCAGGCGTCGTCAATCGCAGCCTGATGGTCGTCAGCGGAATCATCATTGTCAAGGCTTTGGATGCCGCGATGAAGCACGGCGGCGCGATCGTGACGATTCAAAGCGAGTAGCGCCTTCTCGACTTCTGCAACACTCATTCCCATGTGGCAAGTGTACGGTCACCATGTCACCGCTCCTGGCGCGCGCTACTCGCTGGGAGCGGCCAGGGTCACTTCCACCTCGATCTGGTCGCCTCCTGGGACGAATTCCAGGTCGCCGGTGATGCGTCCGACTGCCCGCAGATCTCGTGCGATGGTTTCCAGGCGGGCGAGTGATTCGGCCGGGCCGGACACGACGGCACGGTCCACCTCGGTGCGCATCTTCACCTGGGCGCGGGACTTGGCTCCACGAATCGCGATCAGCACGGCGGCCACGTCATCGAGCAGCGCGGCATCCCCACCACCAGAGGGCAGTTCAGCCACACTGGGCCAGGCAGCATGATGCACCGATCCCGGCTGCCACCAACTCCACGCCTCTTCGGTCACGAACGGCATGAACGGTGCGAACAGCCGCAACTGCACATTGAGCGCCAACTGCAAGGCGGCGGCAGCCGAGGCCGCGGATGGGTCGTCCGAATATGAGCGCTCCTTGACCAGTTCCAGATAGTCGTCGCAGAAGGTCCAGAAGAATTTCTCGGCGGCTTCGAGCGCGTCGGTGTACTGAAAGTCCTCGAATGCCTCGGTCGCCTTCGTGACGACATCGGCCAGCGCTGCCAGCATGGCCAGATCGTCCGGTTCGGTGATCGCGGCAGGGTCGGCAGGAGCATGCTTGTCGAGCACGAATTTGGACGCGTTGAGGATCTTCATCGCTAGCCTGCGCCCGACCTTCATCTGGGTCTCGTCGAACGGCGAATCCATTCCCGGACGAGCCATCGCCGCACGCCAGCGCACCGCGTCGGCACCGAACTTGTCGAGGATCTGGGTCGGGACGACCACGTTGCCCTTCGACTTGCTCATCTTCTTGCGGTCGGGATCCACCACGAAGCCCGAGATGGTCGCCCGCTTCCACGGCAGCTGGTGCTCCTCGAGATGGCTGCGGACCACGCGGCTGAACAGCCAGGTGCGGATGATGTCGTGCGCCTGCGGAGCCATATCCATCGGGAAAGTGAGCTTCCACAGCTCAGGATCGCGTTCCCAGCCGCAGGCGATCTGCGGGGTCAGCGAGCTGGTCGCCCAGGTGTCCATGATGTCCGGATCGGCGATGAAACCGCCGGGCACACCGCGCTGCGATTCATCGAACCCGGGCGCCGGCTGGGAGGCCGGGTCCACCGGCAGCGAAGCCTCGTCCGCGGTGATGGGATGCTCGTGGTCAGGCTCGCCGTCAGTGTCGAGCGCGTACCAGATGGGGAAAGGCACGCCGAAGAAACGCTGACGACTGATCAGCCAGTCGCCGTTCAGCCCGCCCACCCAGTTGGCGTAGCGGTGCCGCATGTAGTCGGGAGTCCACTTCAACTCGTCGCCGCGAGCCAGCAACTCGGCGCGCAGCATCTGATCGTGGCCACCGTTGCTGATGTACCACTGGCGCGTCGAGACGATTTCGAGCGGCTTCTCGCCCTTCTCATAGAAGTTGGTCATGCGCGTGGTCGGCTTGGGCTCGCCTACCAGTTCGCCGTTCTCGCGCAGCATCTCGACGGTCTGCTCGCGAGCCGAGAAGGTGGTCTTGCCCGCGATCCGCTCGTAGGCATCGGTGTTGACGATCCAATCCGGCGTCTCGCGGACGATGCGTCCGTCGCGGCCGACAATTGTGCGAGTCGGCAGCTGCAACTCGCGCCACCAGGTCACATCGGTCAGGTCGCCGAAGGTACAGCACATTGCGATGCCCGATCCCTTGTCGGGTTCTGCGTCCGGATGAGCCAGCACCGGCACCTGCACGCCGAAGACCGGCGTGGTGACGGTGCTTCCGAAGAGATCCTGGTAGCGCTGGTCATCGGGATGGGCGATCAGCGCGCAGCAGGCGGCCAACAGCTCGGGACGAGTGGTCTCGATCAGCACCTCGCCGCCATCGGCGCGATGGAAGTTGAGCGCGTGGTAGAAGCCGGGGTACTCGCGGGCTTCCAGTTCGGCCTGAGCGACCGCCGTCTGGAAGGTCACATCCCACAGCGTCGGGGCGTGCGAGAGGTAGGCCTCGCCACGCGCGTAATTGTGCAGGAACGCGCGCTGGGCGACCGACTGTGCTTCGTCCGAGATGGTCGAATACAGCGTGTCCCAGTCGACCGACAGGCCGATATGGCGCCACAGCTCCTCGAAGACTCTCTCGTCGATCGCGGTCAGCTCGAGGCAGAGCTCGACAAAATTGCGACGGCTGATCGCGATCGGACGCTTCGGGTCCGGCCTGGCCGGTGGTGCGAAATCCGGGTCGTAGGGCAGCGACGGCTCGCAGCGCACGCCGTAGTAGTTCTGGACGCGCCGCTCGGTCGGCAGTCCGTTGTCGTCCCAACCCATCGGATAGAAGACATGCTTGCCGCGCATCCGCTGATAGCGCGCGATCAGGTCGGTATGGGTGTAGCTGAAGATGTGACCGACGTGTAGCGAGCCCGACACGGTGGGTGGCG
>NZ_JAVTWX010000018.1:5986-18482 GCF_032229645.1 Brooklawnia sp. | reverse complement strand
ATTATCGAGTTCAGTTTGGTAGCTATAGGTGACCAAACTGAACTCGATAATCGTGCGGGCATGATCAGGTCCGACCCGTTGGAACTTGGCTCGTAGCCGTGTCCTCTTGACCATGCAGTCCCGCTAAGCAGCTGACGCTAGGAGCTTGCCCGAGCTACGCCCGTACCATTGAGAGCATGATCACTGTCACCGAGCAACTGCGCAGGTTGAATACTGCTGCTGCAGACGGCGAACTCGGCGATCTCTGCGGGAAATACCGCGTCGATCTGCTGGTGTTGTTCGGCAGCGCTCTCGATTCGGCAGAGCCGGGTGACATCGATCTTGCGGTTGCTTTCGAGAGCGGTGCTGGCCACGACCTGCTGGGGTTCATGGACGCCCTCGCGGAGTTGGTTCCGGGTGACCATCTGGATCTCATGGATCTGGCGCATGCTGGTCCGGTGGCCCAGCATCGGGCACTGACGAAATGCCGGGTGCTCTTCGCCAGAACTGCGGCGTCCTTTTATGAGCGCCAGATCTTCGCGATCAACCACTTCATCGAAACCCAGCCGTTGCGCGACGTGCTGGCGCATGGAGAGACAGGCGCGGCCAACCCGGCCGCTGGCCTCAGCGCTCCCAAAGCTCGGGCTGGACGCCCGCGCCCCGCTCGTTGACCGAGGACTGGAACCAGGGCAGCGTCATCTGCTGAACCAGCTTCGTCCGCTCGGCATGATCGAGGAAGAGCGCGGCCGCACCGGCCAGCGCGATCTGGGCCATCTGCATCGTCGACAGCCCGAAGGCCTCGCTGACCAGGGCATATTCGCGGCTGAGCGTCGTGGCGCTGACCAGCCGGTTGTCGCAGTTGAGCGTCACGTTGAAACCTAGCCAGATCAGTGTGCCGACCGGATGCGCTTTGATCGAGGTGGCCACCCCGGTCTGCAGGTTGGAGCTCGGGCAGACCTCCAGCGGAATCTGCTGATCCCGGATGAAACGAGCATGGCGTCCCAGCGAATACCGCCCGCTCTCCAGGTCGCGAGTGATGTCCTTGACGGTGTTGACGCCGTGTCCGATCCGCATTGCACCGCAGATTTGCACAGCCTCGTGCAGCGAACTCAGCGGGCCCTCTTCGCCGGCATGGATCGTGTAGCAGAAGTCGTTGTCGCGCAGCAGCTGGAAAGCGGCCAGATGCTTGGACGGCGGGTTGCCCTGCTCGCCACCTGCGATGTCGAAGCCCACCACCAGATCAGAATCGCGATGCCGCAGCGCCAACTCGGCGATCTCCACACCACGGTCGGCATGGCGCATCGCGGTCACGATCTGTCCGGCGATAAAGGGCTTGCCTGCGGACGCAGCCTGCACCACCCCCTCGCGCAGCCCTTCGGCCACCGCCTCGACCGTCTCGTCCAGGCTCAGTCCGGCGCGCAGATGCTGCTCCGGCGCCCACCGGGCCTCCGCGGCGACGACCCCGTCGGCGACCTGATCGGCCACCCATTCGCGAGCGACCCGGCGCAGGTCCGCGGCCCGCTGCATGCAGGCGGTGGTGTGATCGAAGGTCGTCAGATACTCGGCCAGCGATCCGGAACTGGCCGTCGTATAGAACCACTCCGCGAGTTCATCTGCAGAAGCGGCAGGCAGCCGGTGGCCGATCTCATCGGCGATCTCGATCATCGTCTGGGGTCGCAGCCCGCCATCCAGGTGATCGTGCAGCGCGACCTTGGGCAGACTGCGGAAGAACTCTTCATCGGCCATGAGGGCAATCGTAGAGGTTCCGGCGATGTCAGGCCCTCAGGCCAGCAGTGTCCGGTCGCTCAACTGGACGCCCTTGAGCTTGTCGAACTGGGCCATCAGGTCGGCGACGGTGGCTTTCTTCTTGGCAGCGTCGTGCAACTCGAGAATGATCTGGCCCTCGTGCATCATGATCAGCCGGTTGCCCAATTGCAGCGCCTGCTCCATGTTGTGGGTGACCATCATCGCGGTCAGTTTGTGACGCTCGACCATCTGCTTGGTCAGGCGGCTGATCAGGGCCGCGCGTTGCGGGTCCAGGGCCGCGGTGTGCTCGTCCAGAAGCAGAATGCGCGGTTGAGTGAAAGCCGCCATGACCAGCGACAATGCTTGCCGTTGACCGCCCGACAATAGTCCGACCCGCGCCGTCAGCCGGTTTTCGAGGCCCAACTCGAGGGTCTTCAATTCCTCGCGGAACTGCTCGCGTCGGGCGTTGCTGACGCCCAGGCGAAGCCCGCGTCCACGGTTGCGGGCCCACGCGATCGCCAGATTCTCTTCGATCGTCAGATGCGGGCTGGTGCCGGCCATCGGATCCTGGAAGACGCGGCCGACTTGCCGGGCCACCCGGTAGTCGGGCAGCCTGGTGACGTCGTCGCCGTCGATCCATACCGAACCGAGGTCAGGACGATAGCGTCCCGCGACCACATTCAGCAGCGTCGACTTGCCGGCGCCGTTCGAGCCGATGATGGTGGCGAAATCGCCGGCCCGCAAGGTCAGCGAGATATCGCGCAGCGCGATCTTCTCGTTGACGGTGTGTGGGAAGAATGCCTTCGTGACATGGCGTACCTCAAGCATCGCTGCGCTTCACCTTCTTCACGAGTCCCGGACGCGGCGCCCGGGCGTCGCCCGAGTCGAGTTCTTCGGGATCAGGTTCGCGATCGGGTGCCCCCCATGGATCGACCGCGGACTGTTTATCGCGGCTGCGGGCCCGGATCTTGTTGAAGACATCCCAGCGCGGCAGCAACAATGCGGTAATCACGATCAGGGCGCTCAGCAGCTTCATGTCGTTGGGATCGAACCAGGGGATCGTCAGCGCCGCCTGGATGATCAACCGGTAGATGATCGAGCCGACGACCACCGCGACGGCGGTGATCCAGATGCGCCCGTTGTTGATGATCGCGGTACCGATAATGACGGAGGCCAGCCCGGCGACGATCAGGCCGATGCCCATGCCGATATCCGCATAGCCCTGGTACTGCGCGAATAGCGCACCCGCCAGCGCCACCAGACCATTGCTGAGCGATAGACCCAGCAGCGTCATCGCGTCGGTGTTGACGCCCTGTGCGCGGGCCATGCCCTCGTTGTCGCCGGTGGCTCGCAGCGCCAGACCGATATCGGTCGACAAGAACCAGACCAGCACGAGGACGAAGACCGCGAGCAGGGCGGTCAGAATGCCGACCGAGACCCAGGTACCGAGCAGGCCCTTGTCGCGTAGCGGGGTGAACAGGGTGGTGCTGCGCAGCAAAGGCACGTTCGCCTTGCCCATGATGCGCAGGTTGATCGAATACAAGGCGATCTGGGTGAGGATTCCGGCAAGCAGCGGATGGATCTTGCCCCAGGTGTTGAGTGCTCCGGTGACGAATCCAGCGACCAGTCCGAGGGCTGTGCCGGCCAGCGTCGCCGCCAGCGGCTGCCACCCTGCCACAATCAGGGTGGCAGCCGTGGCAGCGCCGGTGGTGAAGCTGCCGTCGATGGTCAGATCGGCGAAGTCGAGGACCCGGAAGGTCAGATAGACCCCGAGCGCCATCAACCCGAAGATCAGACCAAGATCGATCGCTGTGATCATCTGTTACTTAACCGTTTCGTCGGCCTTGTCGAGCAGCGACTGCGGGATGGTGACACCCATCCGCTCGGCTGCGGTGGTGTTGATGACCAGTTGCGGGTCCTTCTGAGACTCGACCGGCATGGTCGCGGGATCTGCGCCCTCGGTGAGGATCTTGACGGCCATCGCGGCGGTCTGCTTGCCCAGCTCGTAGTAGTCGAGCCCGTAGGTGATCAGCGCGCCCTTGGAAACCGATTCGGTCTCGCCGGCGATCACCGGGATCTTGCGCTCTTCGGCGACCTGCAGCACCGAATCGAGACCCGCGATCACGTTGTTGTCGGTCGGCAGGTAGATCGCGTCCACGTCCAGCGACTGGGCGGCCTGCAGAACTTCGGAGGTGGTGGTGATCGTCTTCTCGACGACCTCCAGCCCGTCGGCTGCGGCGGCTTCGCGGGCCAGTTCGACCTGGACGGCGGAGTTGACCTCACCGGATGAGTAGAGGATGCCGACCGTCTTGGCGTCCGGAACGATCTGCTTGATCAGTCCGATCTGCTCGGCGACCGGGTTCATGTCTGTGGTGCCGGTGACGTTGGCGCCCGGCGCGTCGTTGGACGCGACCAGGTCGGCGGCGACCGGGTCGGTGACCGCGGTGAACAGGATCGGTGTGGTGGTGATCACCTGCGCGGTCGCCTGCGCGGTGGGCGTGGCGATAGCGAGTACCAGATCGAGGTTCGCGCTGGCGAACTTGTTGGCGATCGACGACGCGGTTGCCTGGTCGCCCTGCGCGTTCTGCTCGTCATAGCTGGCCTTGATGCCGGCATCGGCCAGGCCATCTTTGAAGCCGTCGCGTGCGGCGTCCAGCGACGCATGCGAGACGATCTGGGTGATGCCGATCTTGTACTCGGTGTCCGAGCCGCCTGCGCTGGCCGAGCTACCCGAACCGGAGTCCGAGCCACAGCCGGCCAGCAGAAGAGTGCCGGCCGAGGCGAGCGCCGCGAGCGTGCGCCAAGTCTTCTTCACGATGGTTCCTTCCACGTCACTGCGCGCCGCGGACCACTGCGGGGCGCTGCAGGAATTTACGGTACCTGCTGGCGATTTGCCTGTATCAGCGTCTCATTCGGTCGCAACCGGCGAGAACCTGATCGGGCACAAAGATATAAGCGTTACCTGATCGAAAGAAACTCAGGGTACTTAAGGGCTATCAACCGGCGGGATGTCAGCTGTTGCCCGAAGCCGGCGGCTGGTTCCAGCGGTCGGTCCCGTTGCCCGAGTCGTCGTCCGAATCGAACTGGTCGGTGACCGGCGGAGACTGGGTGCCGGGTGCAGGCCGATATGGCTGGCCGGTGTTGGGCTGATACGGCTGATTCGGATCAGGCCGGAACCCCTGAAAGGGCCTCGGCTGCGGACTCTGCGGCCGATGCAGTTTGGAGCGCATGCCGCGCGGGAAGAAGATCGCCACCATGACGAACATCCACCAGAACGAGAAGTAGCCGTTGCCCATCACCATCAGCAGCACCAGACCCAGAGCCAACAGAACGCCCCAATAGCTGCGCAGGAACTCCTGCCACTGCTTCAGTTGCTGCGCGGCCACCGGAGGCGCAGGACTCAGCTGCTGGTGTGCCGACGGAGACCACATATAGGCGTTCACCCCAGGCAGATCGGCTAGCAGGCTGCTCAACTGGTAGGGGTCATCGGTCGCCAGCGCGATCTCCATGCGCTGGTTGAGCCCCGCGTCGTCGAGATATCCGGACGCGCGGCTGCGCTGCAACGCGACGATCACTCGGTCGCGATCGGCATCTTCAATGGGCAGCTGGCTCATGATTCCAGGCTACGCGGTGGCCGGTACTGCGGCCCGCCGGCAGATCGCCAGCCGCGCGGACTACTCCTCGTCCTCGTGTGAATCCGAGAAGATGACCGCCGATTCCATGCCGTCGATCTCGGACACTTCGGCGACCAGATCGCGTAGCGGCAGTCCGCCGGTGAAGCGGACGACGACCTCGACGCGGGTCGGGTCGGTGCCGCGCAGCTGGCGGGTCGAGACGACCGATGACTGAAAGTCCATCTCGGTGGCCGCGGTCAGCACGCGGCGTAGCGTGCCCAGCCCGTCCCGGTAGGTCAGCCGCACCAGCATCCGGCGATCGCCGCCCGGCAGCCGGTGCAGCATCGGGCCGATGCCTGCCACGATGATCAGATACATCGCGGTGGTGACCGCCGCCAGCAGGAGGATACCGGCGCCACAGGCCATGCCGATCGCGGCCGACAGCCAGATGCCGGCAGCCGTGGTCATGCCGCGCACGGCGTCCCGGTTGACGAAGATCACGCCGGCGCCCAGGAAGCCGATGCCACTGACGACCTGCGCCGCGACCCGCATCGGATCGCCCGACGTCTCGCCCAGCAACGGGTGCATTCCGATGATGGTGAACAGGCAGGCTCCCATGCCGACCAGGGCGTGAGTGCGGACCCCGGCGTTCTTGTGGCGCAGCTGGCGCTCCAGCCCCATCAGCCCGCAGAACACGGCCGCAGCCAGTACTCGCAGCGTCTCTGAGCCGAACAGCGCCCAGTCGATCTGTCCCATGCCTCTCACCTCCCGAGGTGATCCTATGGCGAGTGGCCTGAGTGTGCAGCTGTGCACACAGGCTAAACCTGTATCCACCGATCTCCGTCTGCTGCGCGACTCCTGCCAGGCACGCTGCCCGCGTCTCCCACGCTCAACAACCTTCCAGGTTGCCCTCGCGAGATTCGACTTGCCATCGCACCCGCCAGGTGCCCCTCGCGACGACGGCCATCGGTGGATACAGGCTAAAGTTGGACCGGCGCCTTCTGCTTTCACCGGTGCCAGGGAGGCATAGATGAGCCACAGTGAGCAGCACCGGATCGTCCAGAAGTTCGGCGGATCGTCGGTTGCCGACGCGGAGTCGATCAAGCGGGTCGCCCGCCGCGTGTTGGCGGCGAAGGAAGCTGGGAGCCAGGTCGTCGTGGTCATTTCGGCGATGGGCGATACCACCGACGATTTGATGGATCTGGCGCTTGAGGTGAGCCCGGATCCGCAGGCGCGCGAACTGGACATGCTGCTCACCACCGGCGAGCGCCAGTCGGCTGCTCTGCTGGCGATGGCCCTCAACGACCTGGGGGCCGAGGCCCTGAGCTACACCGGCAGCCAGGCCGGGGTGATCACCACACCGCAGCACGGCAATGCCCGCATCATCGACATCACTCCCGGACGCATCGAGACGTCTCTCCACCAGGGTTATATCGTCATCGTCGCGGGCTTCCAGGGCGTCGCGCAGGCCACCAAAGACGTCACCACGCTGGGCCGCGGCGCCTCCGACACGACCGCGGTCGCTCTCGCGGCCGCGCTGGGCGCCGACGTTTGCGAGATCTACTCCGACGTGGACGGGGTCTTCACCGCCGACCCGCGCATCGTCCACGGTGCCCGTCAACTGTCTCAGATCAGCTACGACGAGATGCTGGAGCTCGCCGCCTCCGGCGCGAAGATCCTGCATCTGCGCTGCGTGGAATACGCACGCCGCGAGGGCGTCACCGTGCATGTGCGCAGCTCATTCAGCAACAATCCCGGCACCCTGGTCACCGGCCGGGTCAACTTCGAGGAAGGCAACGCCATGGAAGACGCCATCATCAGCGGCATCGCGCACGACCGCAGCGAGGCCAAGATCACCGTGGTGGGCGTTCCCGACAGGCCGGGTGAGGCCGCATCCATCTTCGATGTGATCGCCGCGAACGACATCAACGTCGACATGATCGTCCAGAACGTCTCGGAGGTCGCCACCGGCGCCACCGACATCACCTTCACGCTGCCGATGAGCGACGGCGCCAAGGCCATGGAGGCACTCCACGCGGCCAAGGATCAGATCGGCTTCACCGAGGTCCGCTACGACGACAAGGTCGGCAAGGTCTCGGTGGTGGGCGTCGGTATGCGCACTCATCCGGGTGTCACCGCGCGCTTCTTCAAGGCGCTGGCCGAAGCAGGTATCAACATCACGATGATCTCCACGTCCGAGATCCGCATCTCCGTGGTGGTCAACGTGGCCGACGTGGACGCAGCCGTGCAGGCCGCACACACCGCCTTCGGGCTGGACAGCGACGAAGAAGCCGTCGTCTATGCGGGGACCGGCCGTTGACTCAGGCCCGAGAGCCCTGGGAAGAACCTGCTCGCAGGGCCCAACCCGGCGATCCCGGCGCTTCTGCCGCACCCAAACGGGCGGCAGACTTCGACGAGCCCGAGCAGATCTCCTTCCAGCGTTTCGACGATCCCGAGGCATTCGTCGAAACCAGAATGATCCCGCGGATCGTCTGGGACCCCCGACTCGACCATTCGGCTCCGAGCAGGCGCGCCGAGCCGCCGCCCGCAGAGCCGGCAGCTGCGTCCGGTGCCGCGGATTCTGGTCAGGACCTGGTCGATCGAGGCGATGGTGCGGGTCAGCAGCTCGACGACTCGGCAGAATCCATCGTCGACGCCATCGACGAACAAGACCGCAAACATCTGGGACGCAATTCGCTGCTGATGGCCTCCGGCACCCTGGTCAGCCGGGTGCTGGGCATGGTGAACGCCTCGTTGCAGACCGCAGTGCTCGGCACCGCAGTTGCGGGCGCTGCCTTCAAGTCCGCGAACACGCTGCCGAACTTCATTCTGGTGCTTCTCTCGGCGGGCATCCTGCAGGCAGTGCTGATCCCGCAGATCACCAAGGCCATGAAGCGCCCGGACGGCGGTCAGGATTTCGTTGACCGCCTGGTCACTGCGGCGCTCGTGCTGATCGCCGCCGTCGCGATCATCTGCACGGCCGGTGCGGCGCTGCTGATGCGATCGTTCACCTCGCTGAGCGGGCCCGGCATGCAGCTGACCATCGCCTTCGCCTATATCTGCATGCCGCAGGTGCTCTTCTACGGCATCTTCGCGGTGCTCGGCAATATCCTCAATGCGCGCGGCAGGTTCGGCGCCTACGGCTGGGCGCCGGTCGCCAACAACGTGGTCGCCATCGCGGGTCTGGTTGTCTTCTTGGCCTTGTGGGGGAGTCAGAAGGAGGCGGCAGCCTGGACGCCCCAGATGATCTGGGTGCTGGCAGGCAGCGCGACCCTGGGCATCGCCGTGCAGGCCGCGCTGCTGATTCCACCGCTCTACCGCAGCGGGTTCCGGTGGCGTCCGCGATGGGGGCTGCGCGGGCACGGTTTCGGGCAACTCGGACGCTTCGCCAGTTTGACCTTCCTCGCGCTCGTCATCGCTCAGGGTGGCGGTCTGCTGACGATGAAGGTAGCAACCTATCTGGCCGATAGTGCCGATGCCCAGGGTATCGAGGTCGCGAGCTATGTGAGCTACCAGAACGCCATGAGCCTGTTTCAGATGCCCTACGCGCTGATCGCGATGTCGCTGCTGACCGCGCTCTTCCCGCAGCTGGCCAGGGCATGGCAGCGCCGCGACGATCCTCGGACCGGTCTGACCGACATGCGCGAGATGGTGCATCGCGGGCTGACGCTGCCCGCACTGGGCATCATCCCGGTTTCGATGCTGTTCATCGCGCTTGCGATGCCCGCGGTGCGGGTGGTCTATTTTAGTTTGACCGCCGAGCAGGCGCGTGCGACGACATTGCCGCTGATCGTGATGTGCGCGAGCATGCTCAGCTTCACGATCGTCACCTTGCAGCAGCAGTACTGTTTTGCGTCCGAGCAGGGCAAGACCAATCTGTGGATGCAATGCTTGCTCACCGCCATTCAGGTGGGTTTCGCGTTGCTGGCCTACCTGGTGCCGTTGGAGGACGGCCTGGTGGTGATCTGCCTGGGGATGTTCTTCGGTAACACGACCCTGGCCATCGTCTTCATGCTTTACGCCCGCCACCAGATCGGTGACTTCGGGCTCGGGTCAATCCTCGGAATGTACCTGCGGCTAGGTATCGCGTCGGCCGTCTCCGGTGTGGCGGCGTGGCTCGCCTACCGGGGTGTGCTGATGCTGATGCCGCCGGCGATAGCGGCCGAGACAGCGTTCGGTGACGCAGAGTCGTTCAATGCCTCCGTCTGGTTGTGGCAACTCCTCGGCGGGGTAGCAGGTGGCGTGAGCTTCATCGTGGCGATCCTGATCACCGCGCGGCTCTTCGGAGTACGGGAGTTCTTCGACCTAGTCAATCCGCTATTGCGCAGACTGCATCTACCGCAGGTGCGCTGATCCCGGGAGGCCCACCAGCACGGCCAGCTCAGGCGTCGATGTCGTCCCAGGCGAGTTGCGGATTGAGCAGCCATTCCAGCGCTGCCAGCCGCTGGGCGACGATGAGCGGGTCAGCGTCCGAATGTACGGCCGGACGCATCGCCTGCTGATTATCCAGCGCCCACATGAGCGACGAGAGACACTCGTATTCGTCGGTCAGCTCATCGATATCGCGTAGCTGAAGCCGATCCAGGAAGCCGCTCTCGCCGCGCCGCAGCACGAGATCTTTCACCTGGCTGGGTTTGCAGCCGGCCGAGGGCCAGCCCAAGGTGGTGCGTCCGGTCGCCCACAGCAGTTCGTTGGCGGCTTCGATGCGACGTTGCATGCCGCGCGCCGCGGTGGCGTCCCGATCCTTGAAGAGTTCGCGCTCGGAGTCGGGCAGGGCGGCAATGGCCCGAGGAAAAACCGCCTGCATCGCGCGCTGGTCGAGTGGGTGGTTGGCAATCACTGAGCTGGCGAAGTCGCTGGTCATCACGAGCCCGACGATGCGCAGACCCACGTCATCGGCATCGCGGGGGAGGATCTCTGCTTTGCTGCGCACTGGCGCGAGGTCGCCTGGCACCTGCAAACCGTGGGCGGACGCCAGCCAGCTGCGAATCATCTGGGCGCGCTGTGTGGACTCCGCAGTCAGTGGCGCCTTGCCGGTAGGGGCACCATGCTTGCCGGCGAGCAGCGGACGTCCGATGGCATCGACCAACGCGCCTTCGGCGACCAGGATGGCATTGGCGCTGGTGGCCCAGTCCGCCAGTTCGGCGAGCTGAGCGGGATCGCCGCTGTCGAGATTGAAGGCGTAGGAACGCTGAGTGTCGAGGACATGACGCTGCAATGCACGGATGCTCTCTGCCGATTGGCCAACGCCGGCCCGGCTGATGTAGTCGTCCAGTTCGGTCAACGCGGTCGCGAAGGCGGCATCCTGCTCACCTGATTCGTGCCAGCGGAAACGCTCGTCCGCATCGGCGAAGTCATGCGGCACAGATTCATGCCGCGTCGAGTAGGCGTTGATCAGCATGCAGCAAACAATAGTGCGCTGGGCGCGCCCGACGGGCGTCGGATCAGCAGTGGAGGCCGGCGCGGGTGCATTCGAGGTCGTAGTTGCTCTGCAGCTCGAGCCAGAACTGCTCGGTGGTTCCGAAATAGCGGGCCAAGCATCGCGCGGTCTCGGCGGTGATGCTGCACTTGCAGCGGACGATCTGGTTGATCTGCTGAACCGTTAGGCCAGTGGCTGCGGCGAGGCGTTTCTGCGAGACCCCGAGCGGGATCAGCAGTTCCTCGATCAGGATTTCTCCGGGGTGGATCGGGGTATCAGCAATGGGGGCACCGAGGGTGGTCATAGCACCTCTTTCATGACGGACCGATAGAGTCCGGCGCCGGTGAGGGTGCCGGCGTCGATGCTGGTAGTAGATGGCCGCCATTGCTGGTCGGTCGTGGGTGCCATCTGGACCCAGCGAGAAACAATACTCGCGTCGTCAAGTTGAGTGGTATTTCTCGGGGTTTCCCCGCAGTCTGCTTCGCCGTGGGCGGAAAGATCGGAGGTGCCTGCCGCCGACCACTGATGACGCGGTCGGGATCCGAATCGTGGACGCGGAAGGGGATTCAGCTCCAGACAACCCTGGCGGTCGTAACTTCCCGGATCCACTCGGGGCTACTGGGAACCGAGTGGGTCGCTTGCTCCAGTTGTGAAGGCGGCTTCGATATCGGCGATCTTCTGCACGAGACGAAGACTGCCAGGGATACGCCGGAATCCAAGCTTCTCGTAGAAGTGGGCAACAGCCTCGGTGAGCGCATCGACGACGACTAGCCGTGCCGCAACCGTGCCGGTGACTATGACTACGCGCTCGAGTGCATCGGCAACCAGCACTGCTCCCAGCCCGCGCCCGTGAAGATGCTCGGACAGCGCGAGCCGCGCCAGCAGAACAGCAGGAATCTCGGCGGGTCCGCCGCGGCCGATCCTGGAGGGGACTTGTTCACGTGTGACCTTGTGGGCAGCCAGCGCGTAGTAGCCAACTACTTTGTCTTCACCGTCCAGCCACACCCAGGTGCGCGCAGTACCGCGCTTGGCCGCTGTGGCTGCCTGATCTGTCAGCCACAGATCAAGCGCCTGCTCTCCACAAGTGAAGCCGGAGACGTTGTGATGATCTGGATCGAAGCGTTGCGATCGGAATCGCTCAGTCACGGACGACCGTCTCACGCAAGCGGGTTGCTGCCGCGACCAATGTCGGGTTCGGGTGCGGCGGTGCGTCGAACGCCGCGATGAGGTCGTCAAAGAACTGTGCGGGCACGGTGGTTATCACCTCATGCTCACGTAAGACGCGCTCGGCCCGCTCCTCGGCTGCGGCTCGCGCGAATGCTGTCACCGGCTCACCGGCAAGCTGCGCTGCGCGTTCGATGATCACCTTTACCTCCGGCGTCACCCGGAACTCCAATCGTGCAGACGCGGTCATGGCACACCACCCTTCGTACGGACAATCGTACGGCAGCCTCCCGGATGGCACAATGCTGGGCCCTGGTGCCCTGTCCCTATGCCACGGCAAATTCCTGCGGCCAGAATCTGAGGACCCGGCCAAGATGCCGAGATCTCGAACGCGGCGTCAGACTTGGGCCGCGGGAACGGGCGCGCGGTGAGCTGCAACAGCAAAACAACGCCCGCCTCAGTGAGGACAGGCGCCGTCTATCTGTGGTCGGGATGTTCGGCCCTGCGGGCCTTCAACCCCTTCCTCTTCGGATCTACTGCGAGCAAGCTCGCGATCGATCCTCATCGTCGGGGT
>NZ_JAVTWX010000018.1:0-5886 GCF_032229645.1 Brooklawnia sp. | reverse complement strand
GTGACAGGATTTGAACCTGCGACCTCTTCGTCCCGAACGAAGCGCGCTACCAAGCTGCGCCACACCCCGATGGCCCTTGAGCCGAGAGGTAGCCTATCGCACCTTCCGACTGTTCACCAATCCACCGGTCTCAACTCCGCGCAATGAGCCGCAGCAACGTCGCTTCCGGACGGCAGAAGAGCCGGATCGGTGCGGTGGGCGAGGTCCCGATCCCCGCCGAGACATGCAACCAGCTGGCCTTCGCGCCTGCTCCCCAGGTACTCAATCCGGATGCCTGTTCGAGCGGCAGGTCGCAGTTGTCGACGATCGCGCGGTTGACCGGCAGACAAACCTGCCCGCCGTGGGTGTGCCCGGCAAAGATCATCTGCAAGCCGTCGGCTGTCATCGCGTCCAACACCCGTCGGTAGGGCGCATGAGTGACACCGAGACTCAGATCCGCGTCCGCCGCCAATGGCCCCGACACGGCCGCGTAGTTGTCGAGTTTGTTGTGGGCGTCCCCGGTGCCACGAAGATCGATGGTGCGTCCGGCAACCGACAGCCTCGCCGATGCATTGTCAAGGTAGGCCCAACCGGCGTCTGTGAGAGCGCCCTGCAGCCGCCAGGTAGGCAGCGGCTCCTTGTTGTTGGCGGAAACTGTCGAATTGCGGACGAGGTAGCCGGCGGGATTACGGAAACTAGGCGCCGTGAAATCGTTCGAGCCGAAGACGAACGCGCCCGGACGCTTCAACAGCGGAGCCAGAGCCTCGAGCAGCGGTTCGATCGCGTCCGGGCTCGAGATGTTGTCACCGGTGGTGATCACCAGATCGGGATTCAATGCCCCCAGGCTCGCCACGAAACGCAGCTTGCGCTTCTGATACGGCATCTGGTGAATGTCGGACAGATGAAGCACCCGGATCTCGGACGACCCCCAGGGCAATACAGGCACGTCCACTCGGCGCAGGATGAACGCTCGAGCCTCCACCCATGCTCCAGCGGTCACTGCGCTACCCAGCCCGATCAGGCCACCAGTAGCGAGCGCCAGCCGGCGTCCGGTGGTCATCGGCCACCTGTGGGCGCGACCCACTTGGTGAACTTCGATTGCGGCATGCCGGCCATCGCCTCCTGCATGATCGGCTTCCACAGACCGCCGGCATCGCTACGCCCGTTGGCATACAACCCTCGGCCACCCAGCGGCGTGAGCGGGATGCTCAGCACATTGCGGGACTGCTCGGGGGTGTTCTGCCACAGCGCGCTCATATTGTCGCCCGCCACCACCACAGCAGTCGAGACATCGGGGGTGTAGCCCACGAAGGCCGAGCTTGACGCCGAGTTGTCCGAGGTACCGGTCTTGGACGCCTGATCGATGCCATTGGGGATATAGGTCGACGATGACAGACCGGAGACATGCGTGCGATTCAATACATAGTTCACGCCGTCCGCGACACTTGGGTCGATCGTCTGCTGGCAGTCGGCGCTCGGCGCCGGGATCTCAGCCCCGTTGCGATCCAAGAGCGACTCGATGATGATCGGATTGCAGCGAACACCCCGGTTGCCGAAGGTGCCGTAGCCGACTGCCATCGACAGCGGCGTCACCTTGGCGGCGCCGAGGGTGAACGACGGGATGTAGTCGAAATCGTCCAGCGACTGCTCATTGCCGATCGGCTGGGCGATCTCGACACCGGCCCGCTTGGCCATGTCCACCGCCTGGCAGGGGCCGACATCGCGTTCGAGCGAGACCCAATAGTTGTTGACCGACCACATCATGCCGCTCACCATGTTGAAGGGGCCCTTGTCCTGACCCGGAACTGCATTGGTCGTCGAGTAGCTATCGCCGAGGAGGAACTTGCCCTCGTCATCGCAACCCTGGAACCACTGCCCCTTCCAGTTCTGGGTCTTCTGCACGTTGTACGAGGTCGAATCGGGGAAGTGTCCCTGCTGAATGGCTGCAGCGGCCGTCCAGGTCTTGAATGTCGAACCGAAGAGATAGCCGTCGGCGCCGCCCATGTCATATCTGACCGAGTAGTTCCAGGCGGTCTCGCCCGGTCCGTCACCCATCACCGGCCGTGACTGCGCCATGGCCAGGATGCGTCCCGTCGCATTCTCGACGGTGTCGGCCACGGCGATAGCGGCGTCTTCGGGCCCGACGACCGAGCTGATGACGTTTTGAGCGGTGTCTTGCAGGCTCGGGTCGATGGTCAACGTGATCTTCAGGCCGGCCCGGTTGAGCACGTCGCGGCGGGCATCCCAGCTGTCGCCCAGGAAAGACATGTCATCGCTCATCAGCACTCGCGAGGCATAGTCGCAGATGAACGGGTAACGAGTGCCCTGGCAGCCGCTACCGATCGTCTGCACCTGTGAGGCATCGTATCCCTGCACCGCGGCCTCGTCCGCCACCGACTGCGGCATCCCCTGGTAACGCACCTGCGCGTCGAGCACAGCCTGCCGGCGGGCAACGGCTGCGTCCGGGTGATTGATCGGATCGGACTGACTCGGGTTTTGCACGAGCCCGGCGAGCATCGCCGCCTGGGCGACGTTCAGCTGGGAAGCATCGGTATTGAAATAGTGCCGGGCGGCAGCCTGCACACCGTAGGCTCCGTCGCCGTAGTACGCGATGTTGAGGTAGCGCTCCAGGATTTCGTCCTTGGTGAGGCTGTTCTCCAAAGCGATCGCGTAACGCATCTCGAGGATCTTGCGGTTCATATTGGGGGCTTGCACCTCTTGTATACAGGTGGCATCCCCGTTGCACATCTGAAGGCGCACCTGCTTGACGTACTGCTGAGTGAGCGTGGAGCCGCCGCCACTGATGCCACCGCCGGCCGCGTTACCGAGCGCCGCTCGCACGATGGACTGGAAATCGACCGCCCCGTGCTCGTAGAAGCGGTGATCCTCAATGGCAATCTGAGCGGTCTGCATCTCGGGGGAGATCTGATCGAGGGTGACATACTGACGGTTCTCGTCGAAGAACGTTGCCAGCACCGATCCGTCAGACAGGTACATCGTCGAGGCCTCGTATTGATCAGGTACCGCAAGGTTGGCGGGCACGTCCCGCAACGCTGCCGCGCCCGCCCGCGTCGCTCCGGCGGCCAGTGCCGCGAAGGGGACGCCGAGTCCGGCGACCAGCACTCCTGCCAGAATGCTGACCACCGCGAACATCAGCAGCGAATAGGCTTTGCTTCCCGCAGTCTTTACGCTCACGCTCTCTAGGGTACGTGACGCCGTCACTGCTTTCCGCGCCGGTTTCGAGCGGCAGTTGAGTGCTGTGCGCCAGGTGAGAGCGTGGTCTTGTGCGGTCCGGGAAGTGTTCCTGGTCTTCGAGGTGGCGTCCGCAGCGACGGTTTCGCTCGGTCAGTCGTCAGGTGTAGGTTGGAGGCCACCCACCACTGAAGGGAGCGTGCATCGATGGCCGTGCCTGACCCCGAGGACTGGCCACTTCTGGCCAAGTGTAGAGGGATGAATGACGCCCTGTTTCCCGAAGGCAAAGACCAGAAGCGGGCAAAGACAATTTGCATGGGCTGCCCGGTGCGTGCGCAATGTCTGGCAGAGGCGCTGGATAACCGCATCGAATGGGGTGTCTGGGGCGGTATGACCGAGCGAGAACGCCGTCAGTTGCTACGTCAGCGTCCGGATGTGAAATCGTGGTCTGCGGTACTGAACGCTGTGGTCTCGTCGACCCACACCGTGAGAGTGATCGATGAGACATTCGACGAACCGCAGCCGCCGGGCGAGGCCGAACCGCAAAGAAACTCGCAGGCAGCAGAAACCCGTCACTGACGACAGCCTTTCGCCCAGTGAGCAATCGGCAATTGGGCAAACTGCCAACATATCGCATTGGCATTCAGGAATTCAAGACATGTCTCGACGTCGAGACTCTGTCAGTGTGCCTCGGCATTCTGAATGGCGCGCAATGGGCGGGCGGATTTTAGCAGAGATTCGGTGCTCGTGCCAGAGGCAGTGCAACTTGGTTGACGCTTCCTGCTTCTGACCGCTAGGAAATACCTGAGAGAGAAATCCGCCCGCTCGATGAATGTGCTTCTGGTAAGTGCAAATGCGTTTCTCTCGGGGAAAAAGTGGGAAACCCCCAAAGATCTGGGCAAGATCGAGCGGATTGGTTAGACTGATAAACAAACGCACGGGCGTGGTGCGTTGGAGTGCCTAGGGGTAGGCGCGCCTCACTGATGAGGGGAATTCCGTGGGTATTAATGAGGTCATCGTATGGATCTTGATGATCTGTATGGTGCTGGGCGGCTTGGACCGCGCAATTGGCAATAAGTTCGGCTTGGGGGAGAAGTTCGAAGACGGCATCAATGCCATGGGGCCGCTGGCGCTCTCCATGGTTGGTGTCTACGCTCTATCACCGATCCTGGCGAAGATCTTGGGTGTCGTCGTCGTTCCTGTTTACAGCTTCCTCGGAGCCGATCCGGCGATGTTCGCCGGCACCTTGCTCGCAAATGACATGGGCGGCTGGCCGCTGGCGCAGGCACTGACCGACAATCCGGACGCGCAGAAGCTGTCCGGCCTGGTCCTGGGCGCGATGATGGGCGCGACGATCGTGTTCACGATCCCGGTGGCACTGGGCATTATTAACAAGGAAGATCGCGGCTTCTTGGCGCGCGGCGTGCTGGCAGGCATCATCACTATCCCGATCGGCGTCTTCGTTTCCGGCCTGGTGGCGGGCATGCCCGTCGGCTGGGTGCTGCGTCAGATCGTCCCGATCATCTTGGCCGCCGCGCTGATCGCCGTCGGACTGTGGTTCAAGCCGGACGCCATGACCAGAGGCTTCGAGGCCTTCGGTAAGGGCTTGGTGTTCATGATCTCGGTGGGCCTGGTGATCGGCATCTTCCAGGAGATGACCGGTGTCATGATCTTCACCGGCGATTGGGAGATGCTGCCTGTGACCGAGGGCTTCGCGGTTGTTGCATCGATCGCGATGGCCTTGGCCGGTGCGTTCCCCGCGGTGCATCTGATCGTGACCTTCGGTCAGAAGCCGCTGGCTGCTCTGGGCAAGCTCATCGGCATCAGTGACACGGCAGCCGGCGGCCTGATCGCCACGCTGGCCAACAACATCGCGATGTTCGAGATCATGAAGAACATGGACGCTCGCGGCAAGATCTTGAACTCGGCTTTCGCGGTGTCGGCCGCATTCGCCTTCGGCGATCACCTGGGCTTCACGGCAGGTGTCATGCCCGACATGATCACGGCTGTCATCCTGGGCAAGCTGACAGCCGGCATTACCGCAGTCGCAGTCGCATATCTGCTCTTCGCCAGAGCCTTCCCTGCCGCGGGCGCGGAACCCGAAGTGGCAGTGGCCGACAACGGCGCACAGTCGGAAAGCTAGCCCGAAGATGCGTATCGCACGAGTCGTGGGATCAGCGGTCTCGACCATCAAGGTCGATTCCTTGACCGGGACCAAGCTGCTGGTCGTCCGGGAGACCTCTGTCAGCGATGAACTCGAAGGCAGACCGTTCGTGGCGGTCGACAGTGTCGGCGCGGGTGAGGGCGAACTCGTCCTGGTGAGTGAGGGCAGCGCCGGTCGGCACACCGATTTAACCGCAGATACTCCCGTTGACGCCGTGATTATGGCGATCCTCGATTCGCTTGAGGTAGGCGGCGAGACCACATTCAGGAAGAGCTGATCAGCAGTCCCGCTGCTTCTCAGTCCACTCGTGCGGAGCTGGCTCCGTCGTCCAGATCAGCGTCATCGACATATCGACGCTGACATCGAATCAAAGCGCACAACCTCAGCTATCTCCGGGGAGCCATTTCCATCAGGTTCCGGGCGCCGGAGGCAGCCGGGGCATCTCACAAATCAGTGGTAGGGAACCCAGATAACAAGGGAGCGTAATCGTGGATCATCAGGATCAGGGGGTGAATTGATGTTGTTGCGAACGAAATTGTTCGGGCATACGT
>NZ_JAVTWX010000017.1:3776-18746 GCF_032229645.1 Brooklawnia sp. | reverse complement strand
TCGCCGATCAGCACCGGATTGTTCTTGGTGCGCCGGCTCAGCACGGTCATCACGCGGTCGACCTCGGTCTGGCGTCCGATCACCGGATCGAGACGGTTCTCGCGCGCAGCCTGGGTCAGGTTACGGCCGAACTGATCGAGCACGGTGGCGTTACCGCGGGGCGATTCACCCATCTCGGGGGCACCGGAGGTTATCGGCTGACCCTCGGACGACGTGCCCTGGTAGCCGCTGAGCAACTGCAGAACGGTATTGCGGACCCTGTTCAGGTCAGCGCCGAGCTTGATCAGCACCTGGGCTGCCACGCCCTCGCCCTCACGAATCAGGCCGAGCAGGATGTGCTCGGTGCCGATGTAGGGGTGGTTGATCTGCAGCGCCTCGCGCAGCGACAACTCCAGCACCTTCTTGGCGCGGGGGGTGAACGGAATATGGCCGGTCGGCTGCGTCTGGCCGTGACCAATGATCTCTTCAACCTGCTCGCGGACAGCCTCCAGCGAGATGCCCATCTGCTCGAGTGCCTTGGCGGCCACGCCTTCACCTTCATGGATCAGGCCGAGCAGAATGTGCTCTGTGCCGATGTAGTTGTGGTTGAGCATCTTGGCCTCATCTTGGGCCAGGACCACAACTCGGCGCGCGCGATCAGTGAAACGCTCGAACATTCGACTCCTCTGGTTGGCTCTGATGAGCCTCAGACCCGCCAGCTGCCTGGCGAGTTACAAACAGTTTAGGGAGTGCCTCCCAATCCCCGACCATGAGCCCCGCTGTCGCGGATGGTCCGGCATCGGCTGACACTCCCTAAAACCACGTGCCCCAGGGCGATCTTCCAGCGTTCGCCTAGGGCTTGACCGTGGACCTCAGTTGTTGGCCGCCTCAAAGGCAGCGCGAACCTCTGCCGGCACGCGGCCGCGGGCGCTGACCTCATAGCCGTTCTCGGCCGCCCAGGCCCGAATCTCGGCGGGCGAAGCGCCCGCTGCGGTCGAACCTGCCGAACGAGTATTGCGCTGTCCCCTGACACGACGGCCGGCGCCAATATAAGCCGCGAGCGACTCGCGGAGCGCGGCCGCATTGTCGGCCGAGAGATCAATCTCGTAGTTGATGCCGTCCAGCCCGAAGCGAACCTTTTCGTTGGCGGGAGTTTCGTCGATGTCATCGATGAGAATAATCTCAACGCGCTGTGCCATATCTTCTCCTAGGTGTGGGCGATGCGTTTCCACGCTCCCTATAATTTCAGCGCAACTATAGCTGAATTGCAAGCCCTATCACGATTTGATTATGGAAACGTCTCGCAGTCTGGATACCCCCGACGTATCCATGGTGGCCACCAGGTCGTCCACCGATCCCGCCGGGAGCGCGGCGCGGCGATCAATTTCCAGCCAAGGAACCAGAACAAACGCGCGCTGCTGGGCGCGGGGATGAGGCAAGATCAATTCTTCGGAATCGGCGGACCTACTTCCCACCTGGATCAGATCGATATCCAGGGTCCGCGGGCCATGGGGATTGCCCGGGTCGCGCACGCGTCCGTATGCATCTTCGATCGCCTGACAACGCTGTAGCAGCGTCAACGGCTCGAGCGTTGAATCTGCGATTACCACGATGTTCAAGAAGTCGGGCTGATCGACATTATCGACCGGAGTCGTACGATACACCGACGAGACATCGACCATGATGAGATTAGGCGTTTCCGCTAGCCGATCCACAGCCGCTTGCAGAATCTCGATCGAATCGCCTTGATTAGACCCAAGACTGAAGACGACTTGGTTGAGTGGTTTGAGATCGCCCAGTGTATCGACATCAAGCGAAAAGATCTCAGGCATGCTTCCTCCTCGAAATCGTCACGGCCACATCGCTGAATGGGACCGCGATCGGGGCGTGAGGTTTGTGAACGGTCACCGTTGTCGACCGGATGCGCTCGCCTTCCAGCACGGACGAAGCGATTGCGCTTGCCAGTGTCTCAATCAGATTCACTGCCTCGCCTTCGACAATGCCCGCCACCTTCGTCGCCAACGCTCCGTAATCGACGGTAGCGCCAATGTCATCGTCGGTGGGTATATCGAGTTCGATCTCAAGATCGACGATGAACTCCTGACCGCGGGCCCGCTCCGAGGCGAGCACACCGTGATACCCCCACCCGCGCAGGCCCGTCAGCGTAATCGTCGCGAGTCGTTCCTTGTCCATGCGCCCGAGGCTACCGGTCGAATTAAACACCTTGGCAGAGTTCGTCCGATCCTGCGACCATGGTCTGACGCCCATTCGGGATGCCGGGCTATCACGAACGGTGGATGCGCTCCACGACCGCGATCGCGTCGCGCTGCCCGCGGACCTCGTGGGTCCGGACGGCCCAGACGCCCTGCTGCGCGCAGATCACCGACACCGCAGCCGTTGCCGCGTCCCTGCCCATCGGTTCGCGACCCGACAGCAGATGCCCGAGGAAGCGCTTGCGGGACGCGCCGATCAGCACCCGGTGGCCCAGCGCCGTGAACGCGTGCAGGTGGGCCAGCAGCGCCCAATCCTGATCGGCGGTCTTGGCGAACCCCAGCCCGGGGTCGACGATCACCTTGGCCGGGTCGATACCAGCGTCCGCGCAGGCCCGCAGGCGCGCTCTCAACTCGGCGACCACCTCGGGAACCACGTCGGTGTAGGTGGCCAGATCGTTCATCACCGCACCGTGCCCGCGCCAGTGCTGGCAGACGTAGTCGACGCCGGTCTCGGAGACCACCCGCAGCATCTGCGGATCCGCCAGCCCGCCCGACACATCGTTGATGATCTGTGCGCCGGCCTCCACCGCACAGGCGGCGGTCTGCGCTCGCATGGTGTCGACGCTGATCGGCACGCGTCCGGCCAGCCCCCGCACCACTGGCAGAACCCGGCGCAGTTCCTCGTCCGCTGGCGGACGCACGGCACCGGGACGCGTGGATTCGCCGCCGATGTCGAGAAGATCGGCGCCTTGGGCGATCAGTTCCTTGCCGTGCATGATCGCGTCCTCGGCGTTCAGCCACAGGCCGCCGTCCGAAAAGGAGTCGGGGGTGACGTTGACGACCCCCATCACCAGGGTGCGACCGGTCATCGTCCTTGGACGATCAGACTCATCGCCTCGGCGCGCGTCGCCGCATCGCGCAACTGGCCACGCACGGCCGAGGTGGTCGTCCGGCTACCGGGCTTTCGGACGCCGCGCATGGTCATGCACATGTGCTCGCAGTCGATGACCACCAGCACACCGCGCGCATGCAGGTGCTCGACCAGCGCGTCAGCGATCTGAGTGGTCAGCCGCTCCTGCACCTGGGGGCGCTTCGCATAGACGTCGACCAGCCGGGCGATCTTGCTCAGCCCGGTCACGCGCCCGGATTCGGGCGGGATATATGCGACGTGGGCGAGACCGTGAAACGGCAGCAGATGATGCTCGCAGAAGCTCTGCACCTCGATGTCGCGGACGAGCACCATCTCATCGTGGGAGGCGTCGAAAGTGGTCGACAGTACCTCCTCGGGCTGCTGGCCGAGGCCCGCGAAGATCTCCGCGCACGCCCGCGCGACGCGAGCCGGGGTCTCCTGCAATCCTTCGCGGTCGGGATCTTCACCGATACCAAGCAGGAACTCCCTGATCGCGGCCTCCACCCGGTCCGCGTCATAGACCGGCGTCGGATCGGTGGGTTCCTTGACGGCCCGGCGGGGTTTCCTCTTCGAGTCGGCCATATCTTCCTCTCGGTTCGCGCAGACTGCCCAATCCTACTCAGGCCAAGGCATCGACTAGGCAGTAGACCTTGCCCGGTGCAGGATCCGGAAGCGACATTGCGTAATCGGGCAGGGAGCAGGCCGAGGCATCCGTACCGGTCAGTTCGTTCTCGATCTTGAAGTATGCATTCGGATCGGTACAGGCGGCCTCAACCCAGTCGCCGGTGACAGGATCGTCCGAATAGCAGACGCCGATATCGAAAACCGGTGAGACGCAAATGCTCAAATTGGTGAACTGACTGCCGAGATAACCGGTCTGGTAGTACCTCATATAGTCACTCGTCGGGCATTCGCTGGGCCCGTTGGTCACCGTTGCGACCTGCCACTTGAACTGGCCTGCCAGATGGCAGTCGACGACCTGATGGCTGGACGAGATGCTGCCGTCCGCGTTCGGCGTGGCACCAGGGACCTCGACAAACTGGATGCACTGGCCCACTTCGAGCTCGTCGATCTGCGTGCCACCGGTGGCCGGGGCGCTCGGCACAGTCGGCGCCGAAGCCCCGCCTTGCGTCTCAACGGACACCGGGGACGTCGGGTCGCCGTTGAGCCGCGTCAGCGCCCACGCCGCAGCGATCGCGAGGATCAGGAGAATGGCGCCTATTGCGATCCACTTGCCCTTACCACCCTTGCCGGCCGGAGGCGCCGGCGGAAACTGGCCACCAGGAGGACCGCCTGCGCCGTAGTACGGCTGACCAGATCCCGGTGGCTGCTGCCCGTGGCCACCGAAGTTCGGCTGGCCGGACGGGCCCGACGCGTACTGACCACCCGCCTCTGCCGGGTATGGGCCCGACGATGGATATCCGCTTTGCCCATCGGCCTGGCCGGGGGGCTGTGCGCCGGTGTTCTGAGCGCTCCAGCCGGCACTGCCCGGGTACTGGGACGAGTAGCCTGACCCACCCCGGTTGGGCAGTGGCGGCGGCTGCTGTCCCTGCGGAGCGCCTGTGGGCTGGCCGTCCGGGCCATAGTTCTGATTCGACATGTCGTCCTTCGCTCATTCGGGCCGCACGGCGGGTAAGGAAAGCCTAGCGATGCCCGGCCCATCGACCGGCTACTCTCAGACCAGCATCTGCGTCACGAATAGACGTGTGGTGCCAGCGTCGCCACGTCGGTCAGGTTCCGATAGCGACCGTCGTAGTCAAGTCCGTAACCGACGACGAATTCGGTGGGAATGTCGAAGCCGATATAGCGCACATCGACTGCCGAGGTGATGGCGTCCGGTTTGCGGAACATCGTCATGACCTCAATGCTCGCGGGCTCGCGCGACCGCAAATTCTGGATCAGGTAGCTCAATGTCAGGCCGGTGTCGATGATGTCTTCGACGATCAACACGTCGCGTCCGGTGATATCGGTGGTGAGGTCCTTGAGAATACGCACCACCCCGGAGCTCTGCGTGCCCGACCCGTATGAGGAAATAGCCATCCAATCGATGCGACAGTGTGACTTCATGGCACGGGTCAGGTCGGACATGACCATCATGGCGCCATTGAGGACACCCACCATCAAGAGTTCGCGGCCAACATATTCCGCATCGATTTGTGCTGCCAACTCGGCGATTCTGTCTTGGACCTGCTGCGAGGTCAACAATACGTGTGCAAGATCTTCGGTAATATCTGCGGCGTCCACTCAGCAGATCCTAGCGCCCGCTCCGCCGACGATGTGCGGCGTCCGGCCGAGACGCAGGACGCCCTCGACGCGCGTCACCCGGAAACCGCCGGGCAGGTCGATGCCTGCCTGACCATGCCAATCGTTCACCAATGCCTGTACTGCTCGCAGGTGGGCGTATGACGGCTGGTCCACGCCGCCGGCGATCAGCCAGCCGCGCAAGACCCGTGCGGAGATCGCCTCGGGCGTACCGCGCAGCACACTGACCGCGAGCCCCTCACCGACTGCGGGCAGCAGCGGCGCCGCGATCTCATCGAGCGCGTCCGCGTCCTGCCGGGCGATCGCCGCGGTACGTGCGAGTGCCTCGGCGATGCCGGGCCCGAGTTCGGCTTCCAGCATCGGCAGCACGTTGCGCCGCACCCGCACCCGGGCGAAGCTCGGATCGTCGTTCTGCGGATCCGACCAGATGTCGAGTCCCCACTCGCGGCAGGCTTGTGCAGTCGTCGTCCTGCGCACCCCGAGCAGCGGACGAAGAAATCGCGGGCCGGCACCGAAGGCCGCCGGCATCCCCGCCAACGAACGAGTCCCCGATCCCCTGGCAAGGCCGAGCAGCACTGTCTCGGCCTGGTCGTCCAATGTGTGGCCGAGCAGGACGAGCGATTCCGGCCCGGCAAGCTCGCACAGCGCGGCATAGCGGGCCCGGCGGGCGGCAGCCTCCAGGCCGTCCGCCGAATCGGCGGCCACCTGCACGCGGCGGATCCTGACCTCCACACCGATCGCCTGGAGCCGTTCAGCCACGCGCAAGGCCACCTCGGCCGAGCCGGCCTGCAAACCGTGGTCGATCACCACCGCACTTGCCACCGGCGGTCGACTGCCGCCACTCCTGGCAAGCTGGGCCACCGCGCGCGCCACCGCCATCGAGTCGGCCCCTCCGGAGCAGGCCACCACCACCGGCCTATCATCGGCGGGCAGCACCGCACGGACCGCCTGGACGATCTGCAGGCCCGCCGGGCCCAGTGCGCGCCTAGCCATTGCCCGCCATGCGTTCGCACCACCGGTCGGGGTGCAGCAGTTCGTCCATCGAAGGAAGGGCATCCGGCCCGCTGAACGCCTCGTTCAACAGTTCCACGCCACCGATGCGGATCACCCGGCGGCAGAACGCGGCTCCCTCGGCATACTGGGCGAGTTTGGCGTCCATGCCCATCAGCTTGTTGAGCAGTGCGGGGATGCCGCTCGGTGAACGCCGGTTCTGGAATCTGGCGCGAATCGTCGCGACCGATGACATCAGCCGTCTGCCGCTGCGGTCCATCATCACATCGGCATGCCCTTCCAGCAGGGACATCGCGGCATTGACCTGAGCCAGCGCGGTCACAGTTGCCTGGGACGAGAACGCGTTCAACACCCGCATGCTCGCCGGGCGCTTCTCGCGGCGGTCGGCGCGGATCTGGTGAAGCCGGGCCGGCAGATCATCCCAGATCGCCTCGTCCTCGGCGTCGGCGATCGCCCGGGTGCGCTCTGCTATGTAGCTGGGCAGCCAGCTGGCGTTGGCGAATTGGACGCGGTGGGTTTGCTCGTGCAGGACCACCCACATCCGGAAGTCCGCGGGCGGCACCTTGAGCTGCTGCTCGACCGCCATGATCGTCGGGGCCACGAGATAGAGCGTGGGCTGAGCACCGAACGGATCGTATTGGCCGAGGATCCGGCCACCGAGCATCCCGAGCACGACCCCGATGCTCGCGCCACGTGTCAGACCGGCCGCGGCCGCCACCGGGTTGGCGGGCCTGGCTCCGGTGAGCGGTGCCAGCATCTGTTGTGCGGTGAGGGCGTTCGCCCGCACGATTGTGGCCCGGTCGACGATCAGTTCCCTGGCTTCGCCCGCGTGCGGGAGCCTGGTGGTTTCGACTATCGCCTCGGCCGTCCGCCTGGCATCTGCCCGCAACTCGGCCACCAACTGCTCGCGCTCGGTGCGGCTGCCGCGCGCGCCGGGAGCCACCAGCCGTCGTCCGGTCTGTGCGGCGACGTCCCAATCGATCCACGGCAGCGAAGTCATGGTCTCCAGGGTATTCACGCGGCGCAGTTGCAGCCGGCCAGCGCAGCCGCGACATGGTCGAACCAGGTGCGGACATCCTGATCGGTCGGCAGCCCGTTGCCGATGAAGGCGAACGCGACCAGTGATCCGTCGCTGGTGGGCGTAAATCCGGCCAGCGACGAGACGCCGTCGAGTGTTCCGGTCTTCGCCCTGACCAGTCCACGCGCAGCAGCGCTCTGCTCGTCCGCGAACCGGGTGCCCAGCGTCCCGGTGGACGCGGCCACCGGCAGCCCGGCGAGCACCGCGCTGCGTTCCGGGCGGGCAGCAGCCTGCTGCAACGCCGCGACGAGCGCGGCCGGGGTGATCCTGTTGTTGTTCGACAGCCCGGAACCGTCGGCGATCAGCTGGCCGTCGTCCCACAATCCCAGCTCGGTGAGGCTGGTGGTCAATGCCGCGGTGCCCCCTTCGAAACTGCCGGGCTGGCCCTCGCCGATCGCCAACTGCCGCAGCAACACTTCGGCGATGAAATTGTCCGAATGAGTCAGCATCTCCTGAACGAGCAGGCCGAGCGGAGCAGAGTCAACGCCGGCCAGTTCGCTGCCGCCCGACCCCGATGCTGCGGCGACCTCACCGTTGACCTCGATACCCTCGGCACGCAACTGATCGGCGAAGGTCTGGGCTGCTGCCTGTGAACCCGACGATGTGCCCGGCGCGCCGGCCCCCTCGTCCACGGTCAGGGCGCTGATGGGCGCGACGAATTGTCGATCGCCCTGGGGCCAGTCGGCATGCCAGACCGCACCACCGAAAAGTGAGTCGTCGTAACCCACGCTGACCTGAGCGATGCCCTGGGCTTTGAGGGCTGCCGCCGTTCTTCGTGCCAGATCGGCCGTGTTGGGTAGCTCGATGGTCGCAGACGCGCCGTAGCTGGTAGCAGTCGACGCCAACAACGGGTCGCCGCCGCCGACCAGCACGATCGCGTTCGGGGATGTCATTACCACCGATGTCGTGAAGCGGTGCTCGGCGCCCAGCGCATCAATTATCGCTGTCGCAGTCATCACCTTGAGGGTGGAGGCCGGCGCGAGCGGCGTGTGTGCATCGGACTCGAAGCTCAACCCGTTGCCGTCCAGATCGGCGATCGCACCCCCGTAGCTGCCCGGCAACGTGGGCTGGTTGGCGGCCAGCACGGCAGCCACCTGCTGGGCATCGACGCCTTGATAGACGGGCTCGCTCGCCTGACCGATCACACCGTTTCCTGCTGGCGCGTCCTGGATGCCAGCGATGATCTGCGGGTCGAGGCTCGGGTCGCCCCCGTCGACCCGCCAGCCCTGAGCGCGGGCCAGGGGGCCGGCCGCGAAGGCGGCCGCGGCCACCAATAACGCGACGGTGCATGCCCAGACCAGCCAACCCGTCCACAGTGGGAGCCGCATTCGCCGGGTCTGTCCGGAGTTCTTCGCCACCTGACTCCTTTCGAACCTATAACCTAGTGAATGACATTCCCAGTTTCTGGCGTGGGACGTTTCCAGTTTAAGGACGGTTTTCGGTGATCGACGACTTCCGGGACAGCAACGACGTGGAGCCTCGTGTCGGCATCACGTTCGACATGACGGTTGAGATTCCCCGCGGCACGAAGAACAAGTACGAGATGGATCACTCCACCGGGCGTATCCGTTTGGACCGCACGTTGTTCACCTCTACTCAGTATCCCTACGATTACGGTTTCGTCGAGGGCACCCTCGGTGAGGACGGTGACCCGCTGGACGCGATGGTGATCGTGGCCGAGCAGACCTTCCCGGGTTGCCTGATCGAGTGCCGCGCAGTCGCTATGTTCCAGATGCAAGACGAGATGGGCGGCGACGCAAAGGTGCTGTGCATCCCGACCGCCGACACCCGCCGCAACTACCTGGACGATCTGGACACGATCCCGCAGTACATGCTGCTGGAGATCGAACACTTCTTCACGGTCTACAAAGACCTGGAGCCCGGCAAGAGCGTCGAAGGCGCGAGCTGGGTCGGCCGCGAGGCCGCCGAAGAAGAGGTGCGCCGCTCGATCCAGCGTGCCAAGGGCACGACCTACGAGCACAAGAAGGTTGACTTGCACTGATGCCACGCTGAGGTCCAACGCTGCACTGTGTCAGCGCTGGACCTCAGGCACGGAGCGGCGGCGGTGATGACCGGCGTCGACGGCCCTCACGACCACCTGCTCCCCGATCCGTTCGCGGATCTCGTGCTCGATCCGACCATGCATTGTCAGCCCGGCAGCAGGGCAATGGGCACACGAACCGCTCAACTGCACGTCGACGTCGCCGTGTTCAGCCCGCTTCAATACGATCCGGCCGCCGTGGGAAGCGATGAACTGCGCCAGCGTCCGGTCGATGGTGTCTGCGGCGACCACGCCGAGTACCTCGTCGTCCGGTTCGATCTGCCACTGATCCAACCGGTCCGCGGCGGCATAGATGGCCTGGCGCACGGCAATCCCGTGAAGTTTCCAGCTGGGCTGAGCCAGCCAGGTCCACAGCGCCCGGCGTTCCACCACGGCACGGACGATCAACCCACCGGGGGCGATCATTCGACCCAGCTCTGCGGGGGCGCCGACCAGTCGTCCGCAAGCAGGCAGACCATCAGGAAACACCCACCGCATCGCGGTGGCATCGGATCCGATTGCTTCCGCATGAAACCCCGGCGCACTCATTCCTGGTCGCCGTGCCTCAGCCGCCCAGTGCAGCGACGATGAGCCTGGTGACGAACGCACTGATCCAGGCGAGCGCGGTCATATAGCCGAAGGCTATCGCTGGCCATTTCCACGAACCGGACTCCTTGCGCAGCACCGCGATGGTTGACGTGCACTGCAATGCGAAGGCGAAGTAGACCAGCAAAGCCGCTGTCACCGCAGCGGTGAACAGCGGGGTGCCCTCATGAGGACCCGACAGCCAGACCAGCTGGCTCAGATCGACACCCGGGTTGTCCGGGTCCTGAGCCGAGGCGACTTGACCGAGCGTGGCCACGAAGACCTCGCGGGCGCCCATGGCGCCGAGCAGGCCTACGGTGATGCGCCAGTCGAAGCCGAGCGGCTCGAAGACAGGCTGAATGGTCTTTCCGACGGTGGCCGCCACAGAATGGTCGATCTGATACGTGGCCACAGCGACCTCGTCGCTCACATCGACGCCTGCGGCGCTCAGCTGCTCATTGCCGATCACCGGCAGCGAGAGCAGCGCCCACAAGGCCAGCGAGAGAATCAAGATGATGCCGCCTACCCGACGGACGAAGCCGGTACAGGCATCCCAGATGGCATGTCCAACCTCGCCCGGTCTGGGGACGCGGTAGCTCGGCATTTCCATGTAGAACGGCAGCGTGGTGCCCTTACCTCCGAGAAGGCGCTTGAAGACCCAGGCGGCAGCCATCGTGCCGGCCACCCCGAGCAGGTACATCCCGAACATCACGAGACCCTGCATGCCGAGGAAGCCCAGATGCGAGCCGGAGGGGACCAGCATCGCTATCAACAACGTGTAGACGGGCAGCCGCGCCGAACATGTCATCAAGGGCGCGGTCATCATCGTGGCGATCCGGTCGCGCGACGACGGCAGCGTCCGGGTCGACATGATGCCGGGCACCGCGCAGGCCAGCGACGACAGCATCGCGACGAAGGCGCGTCCCTCCAGGCCGACGTAACCCATCACCCGGTCCATCAGGAAAGCGACCCGCGACATATAGCCGCTCGACTCGAGCAGCGCGATCATGGCGAAGAGCAACCCGATCTGTGGCAGGAAGACCAGTACCGAGCCGGCGCCGCCGATGACGCCGTCGGCCAGCAATGCCGCCAACCAGCCGATCCCGATATGCGCTCTGACAAGGCCCGCCAACCAGGCGAAGAAGGTCTCGATGCCACCTTGCATCGGGGCGGCTAGGACGAAGATCACCTGGAAGAACGCGATCATCGTGACGAGAAAGATCAAGGTGCCGACAACCGGATGCAGCAGTACTGCGTCGATGCGCTGGGTGCGACCATCCACGGCCGGTGGCCGGTAGCCGGCGCTGTGGAGCACCGAGGAGATCCAGCCCCGTAGCTGCGGGCCATCGTCGGCCGGCGGTGGAATGACCGGCGCACTCCACTGATCGAGTTCGGCCAGCGCGTTCTTGAGGTCGTTCAGCTGTGCCCGGTTGCCGCCGGTGACGACCACCACGGGTGCTCCGACCGCCGACGCGAGCTTCACCGGATCGAGCGAACCATGGCGCCGAACCAGCTCGTCGTTGAAGGTGAGCACGGCCAGGATCGGTAACCCCAACTGCTGCGCCTGAGCAAGCAGACCCAAAGAACGTTCCAAGCTGGTGGCGTCCATGACTACCAGCAGTCCGTCGGGACGATCGCCGCTGTCGGCATCGAGGGCTGACGCGACCACCTGCTCGTCGGGACTGATCGGCTCGAGAGAATACGAGCCCGGTAGGTCTTCGACGATGAAGCTGCGCCCCGCCGCCTTGACCGAGCCGACGGTCTTGCTGACGGTCACGCCCGGATAGTTCGCGACCTTGACGTTGAGACCGCTCAGCGCATTGAAGAGCGTCGACTTCCCGGCGTTGGGATTGCCGAGCAACGCAATGCGGCGGCCGTCAACGACGGTATCCGTCGACGCTGCTGGGTCATGACACGACATCAGCTGATTCTCACCAGAATCCGATTCGCCTCTTCGGTGCGCAGCAGCATCTGTGAACTGCCGATCCGGAACATCACAGGGTCGCGCAGCGGAGCCCGACGCACCAACTCGACCTGCACACCTTCGGCGAAGCCCAGGTCGAACAGCCGACGGCTGATGGCCATATCCGTCTGCTCGGCGAAGCCCGCGATGACGCCGCACTCGCCGCAGGCCATCTGCCCCATGGGCCGACAGCAGCTGTCGGTGCAGATATTGACGCTGCGCCTGGTCAATTGCGTCGCGATCGAAGTCACAATGCTCAGGCTAGCATCGCCTAATTTCTCCGTCTTCACGGGGCAACGCCTGCGTGCGACATCGACTCGGTCACGAGATGGCCACCGCGCCGTGACCCATGGGACGATGGGGCCGTGCCCGAGTACCGAATGCTGTTGAACCCCGCTGCCAATCACGTCTACCGCCAGGCGACCCCCGCGCTGGCGGCGGCGGAGCTCGAAGTCACCGCGCCTTTCGTCACTGCCATCGAGCCGACCACAGTCGGCGGGGCAGACGCCCTGCGATTCAGCGCGGACGATCCGGACGAGTTGGTGCTTGCCGGGCAGTCGTCGCTATTGGCCTGCTTCGAGGAGAACGGCGGTTGGCTTCGTCCGCTGGAGTTGCCTGAGCTGCGGGTATTGGACGACGATCTGGTCACCATTCCGAAGTATCCGGGTAAGACGAATGAGGCGTTCACCCGGTTGCTGCTGCATCTGACGCTCAGCCAGGTCGCGCGGCCCGGACCGCTGGAGGTGCTGGATCCGCTGGCCGGACGCGGCACCACGCTGTTGGCCGCCTGGCAGGCCGGCCAGCACGGTTACGGCGTGGAAACCGACGAGAAGGCTTTCGACGCCCTGGTCAGCTATCTGAAGACCTACTTGCGTGCGAAGCGGATCAAGCATTCCGTCCAGGTCACACCGGTGCGCCGAGACGGACGATCGATCGGTCGCCGCTTGGACGCGGAGGCCAGGCTCGACGAGGCGACCCGGGACCGTTCGGCCCGGCCCGGTCAGCCTCGGCTCAAGATGACTGTCTTCACCGGCGACACCCGGGACGCGGCCGCCCTGTTCGGGCGCAAACGCTTCGACGCGATCGTCACCGATGCTCCCTATGGGATTGTGCACGGCGCCGAGCATCGCGGCCAGGGCCGGCAGAACACCCAAGGACACCAGAACGGCAGGGACCGCTCGCCGCAGGGGTTGCTGAGCGAGGCCATCCCGGTCTGGCGCAGCCAGTTGAAGGCGGGCGGAGCGCTGGGGATCGCGTGGAATACCTATACACTGTCACGGGCCGAGCTGCTGGAGATGCTCGCCGAGACCGGATTGCATGGCTTGGACGAGGGACCCTGGCTGAATTTCGAACACCGCGTTGACTCGTCGATCGTCCGCGATCTGGTGGTCGCGGTCGCAGACTGATGCCATTCGTCCGATGGTGCAACCGGGGACGCGCAAAGACGATTAGAGTTCAGCCATGAGTCGCACGCTCTTCCTCATGCGCCACGCCAAAGCCGAGTCTCACGGTCTGATCAGCGATGTCGGCCGCGAGTTGGCACCGCGGGGCCGCGAGCAGGCCAGAGAAGCCGGTTTGGAGCTGGCCGACCGCGGCATTCAGCTGGTGCTCTGCTCGTCATCGGTTCGCACCCGCCAGACCTATCAGGGTCTCTTCCTGCGCGCCCCCGGCGGCGGGCCGGTGCCGGTGGAATACATGGAGGCTCTCTACCTCGGGTCGTCCGACCTGATCAGGCAGCGCATCAGCGAGATCACTGACGACATTTCATCGCTGCTGGTCATCGGGCACTCGCCAGGCATCCCCGGTCTCGCCGCCGAACTCGCCTGGGCGTCCGCACCGCGCGAAGCCGATCAGATCGGCTGCTGGTTCCCGACGTCGGCATTCACGGAGTTCACTGTCGATGTCGCTTGGTCTGCACTGGCCGACTCCGATGAAGGCGCCCGGTTGGCAGACGTCCAGCGCCCGCACCGCGAGCTCTGAGCCGAAAGCGCCGGCCTCACGGCTCGTTGGTTGCGACGATCCAGATGAAGAGGCCCTCGACACCGTCGAGACCCGTGCAGCTGATTCCGCTGTCGGCGATGCACTCCAACCGGTAGTTGCGGTTGGACGATGAACTGAAAGCCTCGACGGTCACCGATCCGGTCATGTCCGTCTTGATCTGCGATCCGACCTCGTTGGCGAGCACGCACGAGGTCTGCGATCCGGCCCAGACTCCGGGATTGCACTCCTTGGCGCCAGGCTGCATCGACGGAGTGACTTTGGACGGTGTCGGGGCGATCACGGGCGTGTCTTCCACGCTCGGCTCCGGTTCCACAGGTGCAGGCTCGGCGCTGACGCTCGGTGTACTGGCGGCCTGATCCTCGGTACGAGCGACGATCAGCGAATCGAGGGTCAGCAGACGTCCGACTAGAACGAGCAGAACGAGCGCTGTGGCGCCGAGAACCACAACCGCCGACAGCACCTTGGCAGCAGGCACAGCGCTGAGTCCCAGCAGGTGGTTGACCTGATCACGGTTGCCGATGCCCGGGGCGACCGGCGTTGGTTCGGCTTCCTCCGCCATCCCGTAGTCGTCCCACAGACTCAGCTCGTCGGAGGCCCGGTCGGCCGAAACCATGATCCGCTGCTGCTCGACGACCGGCGGCGCAGGTGGTTGTGGACGAGGGGCCCGGGTCGCGCCACTGCGGACAGGCTTGGTGGTGACGGCTTGTGACACGGCCTGAGACGCCGGCGCGACTTGGGCCGGGGTGGGTTGCGGTGCCGGTCGGGGCGCTGGAACGGCCTCGACGGGGGTGGCGGCGACCGCTACCGGTCGGGTCTTGGGCGCGGCAGGTGTTGCGGCCGGCGCGTTGGCGGTGGCAGGTGTTGCTACCGGTCGGGTCTTGGGCGCGGCAGGTGTTGCGGCCGGCGCGCTGGGGGTGGCAGCTGCCG
>NZ_JAVTWX010000017.1:0-3676 GCF_032229645.1 Brooklawnia sp. | reverse complement strand
CGGGTCTTGGGCGCGGCAGGTGTTGCGGCCGGCGCGCTGGGGGTGGCAGCTGCCGTCACCGGCATTGGGATCGTAGGAGCCGCTTGGGGAGCCGTCTTGGGAGCAACCGAAACCCGCCGCGGATCTGTCAACCGAACCGAACCGGGCGCCGTCAGGTCGGCCCCGCAAGCGCCACACACCCGATCACGCGGGCCCACAGCCATCAAGCACTGCGAGCAGAACATTTGTCTCCAACCAGCTCATGCGGCTAACGCCGACAACGTCCCGGTGACCATACTGATAGCTAGCACACCGCTTGTGATCATATGATCGCAAGTGTCCCGCACACCTGGAGGTCACTATGAGCCGTCGTCCAGCGGCCCGGGGTACCTCCCAGGTTACCCTCGGCAGCGCTCCCAGACCGCGATCCGGTCGATTGTCCTGGTGGTGGAAGGCGCCGCTGGGCGTGCTGGTCGCCCTGATCCTGGTCGTCATGGTCGGCACAATCGCATTCGGTGCCACCCGTCCCGATACCGGCAATCCCCCGGCACCCGAGCCATCCGGGTCGAGCCCCACGCCGACGGACCTGTTCAGCCCTCTTGTCACCCAGCCAGAACTGGACAGTCCCCCCGATCTGCCAGAGCTGGATGCCGAGATCCTCGCGATCCAGGAGAAGTACCACGTGGCCATCGGTATCACGATGACTGCCGTCTCGGGCGTCTACCAACGGCAACAGGCCACCTGGTACGGCGGGACGCTGCGCAGCGGGGACGCGCTGGCGACGATCGATGTACCGATGGCACTGGCCATCCTCGATCAGGAGCGCCAGCCACAGCAGCGCGACTACATGTTCAACAAGGCGCTGGCCGACAATTCCGCGGCCGGGGACGAAGCCCTATGGGCCTTTCTGGGTACGCCCGAGCAGGCCGCCGCTCAGACCACTCAGCTGCTGCGCGACTATGCCGATCACCACACGGTCGTGCCTTGGCAGGTGGACGGCGACGAGTCCGGTGCGCCGTATCTGGCCACCCAGTGGGCACTCGATGGGCAATCTCAACTCATGGCGGCGATGCGCTGCGACTTTACCGAAGTGAACCCGGTGTTGAACAAGCTCAACGACCCGGCCACCGATCCGTGGGGTCTGCAGACGCTCCCGATGACCTACTCCAAGGGCGCCTGGGGCTCGGTCTCCTCGGGCGGCACGCTGGTGCGTCAGTTCGGACTGATCCGGCTGTCGGACGGCAACACCGTGGGCATCGCAATGGCGGTCTCGCAAGCCTCGGACGACCCCGCCATCGGGCAAGGCGCCATCACCGAACTCAGCACCAAGGTCCGCGCGATGGCCACCGGCTTCGATGCCATGAACTGCGGGTAGAACCCTCCAGCCAGGCCCTTGAGGGCTTGGCTGGTCCCCAACAGACGGTCAGAGGCCGCGAGCAGTCGGTCAGCTGCTGCCGAAGATTGCATCCGCTGCCGAAGATTGCATCCGCTACCGAAATACCCGCCCCCTGGCTCAGCAGCTGCCGACAGTCACAGCGACTAGCGAACATCCGGCAGCGTCCGCTACTCTCGACAGCCGCTGACGGGCAGGCCGTACAGACCGGCAGCGTCCGCTACTCTCGGCAGCCGCTGACGGGCAGGCCGTACAGACCGGCAGCGTCCGCTACTCTCGGCAGCCGCTGACGGACTCGACGAAGACTGCTCCCCGTAGTCACTACGGCATTGTCGGCGCACCAGGCGATTCACCGAGGCCCTCCCTGTCCACGCCCAGGGTCTTACACCTGATCGGACGACCACGAGCGCGCCGAAACAGCACTGTAACTTGAGTGAGGATTCAATAACCCAGCTGTAACGTGGCCACAACGCCACGGCAACTCCGGCCACGCACGATTAAGGCCATGACAATCCTTGAGATCAGTGCTGGCGACACTGCTTGGGTACTTATCAGTGCGGCCCTCGTCCTCCTGATGACCCCGGCGCTCGCGTTCTTCTACGGCGGCATGGTGCGCAGCAAGAGCGTGCTGAACATGATGATGTTGTCGATGGCAACCATCGGCATCGTTGGCGTTGCCTGGGTTCTCTACGGCTTCTCCTTTGCTTTCGGCGATTCCATGGGCGGAATCCTTGGGAACCCGACCGACTTCTTCGGGCTCAGCCATGTGGCGGGGCTGGAGGTCGGCACGATTCCGGGGTATGTCTTCGTCGGATTCCAGTCGGCCTTCGCCATCATTGCGGTGGCCCTTGTCTCGGGCGCAGTGGCTGACCGCATGAAGTTCGCCGCCTGGTGCACCTTCGCACTCGCCTGGGCGACGGTGGTCTACTTCCCGGCCGCCCACTGGGTATTCTCCTTCGACGATTCCGTCTCGGCCAAGGGCGGATTCATCGCCAACACGGTGAAGGCGATCGACTTCGCCGGTGGTACCGCGATCCACATCAACGCGGGCGCTGCGGCGCTGGCCTTGGCGCTGGTGCTCGGTAAGCGGATCGGCTTCGGCAAGGTCCCGATGCGTCCGCACAACCTGACCCTCGTGATGCTGGGTGCGGCCCTGCTGTGGTTCGGCTGGTTCGGCTTCAACGCGGGCTCGGCTCTGGGTGCAAACGAGCTCGCTGGTCTGGCCTGGGTCAACACCATGGCGGCCCCGGCGGCTGCAATGCTGGCCTGGTTGGTGACCGAGCGTATCCGCGACGGGCACGCCACCTCGCTGGGCGCCGCGTCCGGTATCGTGGCCGGCCTGGTGGCCATTACCCCGGCTTGCTCCACGGTCACCCCGATCGGCGCCATCATCATCGGCATCCTCGCCGGTGTGGGCTGCTCGATGGCACTGTCGCTGAAGTTCAAGTTCGGCTATGACGACTCGCTCGACGTGGTGGGCGTCCATCTGGTTGGTGGCCTCATCGGTACCCTCGCGATCGGCTTCCTGGCCACTCCCGAACTGGCCGGCGGGCTGGACAGTGCAGGTCTGTTCTACGGTGGTGGACTCGCTCAGCTCGGACGTCAGGCGATCGGCGCCTTCACCGTGCTGATCTACTCATTCGTCGTCACCTGGCTCATCGCCAAGGCCATCGATGCGACCATCGGCCTGCGGGTCACCCCGGCTGCCGAGACCAGCGGAATCGACCTGGCCGAGCACGCTGAGGTCGGCTACGACTTCTCGAAGGTCCAGTACTCGCAGTACAACAAGACTCTGCTGATCGCAGACCCGACCAAGACCACTGAAGACGACGCAACGAAGGTGACCGCATGAAGCTCATCACGGCAATCCTGAGAGAAGACGCTGTGGACGAGGTACAGATCGCCCTCGCCCAGCAGGGCATCAGCGGGATGACCGTCACGGAGGCCAGCGGCTACGGTCGGCAGCGTGGTCACACGGAGGTCTACCGCGGTGAAGAGTTCACCATCGACTTCATCACCAAGGCCCGGCTGGATGTCTTGGCCACGGACGAAGAAGTGGACCTGATCGTCAAGACCATCTGTGAAGCGGCCCGCAGCGGCTCCATCGGAGATGGCAAGATCTGGGTCCAGCCGGTCGAGGACGTGATCCGGGTCCGCACAGGCGAGCACGGAGCCTCGGCGATCTAGCCTTCAACTGATCCCAGTGGGGGTGGCGAGTGTTGCTCGCTGCCCCCACTTTCGCGTGCCGGGAAGATGAGGGCCGGGCGGGAACCATCGGGCCGCGCCGGACGAAGTGTTAGGGCC
>NZ_JAVTWX010000016.1:0-18881 GCF_032229645.1 Brooklawnia sp. | reverse complement strand
TGCACCCACCAATACTCTGAACGGGATGCCCGGCCGCTGAACACGGCGTAGTTCTTGAAGAACAGCCTGACGGCCATTGGGAGCCCCACCGAGGGCCGCGGACGACCGGTGCCTGCCCCGGCGAAGGGGGCATACGGGTCGGGAAGGTAAGGGTTCTGAGCGTAAGAGTCGGCTTGATACGCGCCCGGCTGAGCGTACGGAGAGCCCTGCTGGTACGGCGTCTGCTGGTACGGCGTCTGCTGGTAGGCGCGGGGTTGTCCGTACGACGCCGGGCCACCGTAGTTGGGCTGGTCGTATTGCCCCTGCTGAGATTCCCCGGTCGGCTGAGGTGGGTACGGCGGCTGCTGCGAGAACGGGCCGGGACTCTGCTGCCCCGGATAGGGATGCTCCATGGACGGGCGGTTCCATTGCTGCGGGTCATCCTGGGTATTCGGGTCGTAGAACTCCGGGGGCTGGTTCGTCATTCACATTCCTTCGCTGCGAGGCTGATCCCGGTAATGCTAACCCCCAACGGGGTTCCGCTCCCGTGCGTGCTGCCACGGCGGCACGCCGCAACCGACTGGTTCGACGGGCCTGTGACGCCAGGCGACGCGGGCGCCGTCGTCACCTGCGGGCCGTGCTATGGACCGTGTCCGATGCCGAGACGGACGACAGGTAGCGGCCCGAACGGGCCTGCCCGCTCACGCGGCGGCCCTAGTTCGAACGATTGATGCCGGCCGACGAAGTCCGCCGATGGTCGTGGCGGGGCTGGCATGCGTAGAACCCTAGGCGCCCTGAATGCTGCGCATCAGGTTGACCATCTCGATCGCGCCAACTGCACAGTCAAAGCCTTTGTTGCCGGCCTTTGTACCGGCGCGCTCGATCGCCTGCTCGATGTTCTCGGTGGTCAACACGCCGAACATCACCGGGATGTCAGCGTTCAACGAGACAGCCGCGATGCCCTTCGCCACCTCGTTGCAGACGTAGTCGTAGTGCGAGGTGCTGCCCCTGATCACCGCACCCAAGCAGATAACAGCGTCATATTTCCGGCTTTTCGCCATCGTCGACGCGATCAGCGGAATCTCGAATGCTCCCGGCACCCAGGCGGTATCGATATTTTCTGCATCGACTCCGTGCCGTGTCAGCGCATCGACCGCCCCGCCCAAGAGTTTATTGGTGATGAACTCGTTGAACCGTGCAGCGACGACACCCACCCTGATGTCTTGAGCAATCAGATTGCCCTCGAAAGTCGTCATAATTTCTGGTCTCCTTCGTCCTAGGGCCCTAACAGTGCAGCAGATGCCCCATCTTCTCTTGTTTTGTCTTCAAATAGAAAAAGTTGTGATCAGTTGCGTCCATTTCGATGGGGACTCGCTCGACAATGCTCATGCCAAATCCCGAAAGCTGATAGACCTTGTCGGGATTGTTGGTGAGCAGCCGCAGTGATTTCGCTCCGAGGTCGCGCAAGATCTGGGCGCCGATGAAATACTCGCGTCCATCGCCCGGGAATCCCAGCGCCACGTTCGCCTCCAGGGTGTCCATGCCCTGGTCCTGCAGGGCGTAGGCCCGGAGTTTGTTGATCAGGCCGATGCCGCGTCCTTCCTGGCGAAGGTAGAGCAGGACTCCGCGTCCTTCGCGTTGAATCCGGCTCATGGCCGCGGCCAGTTGCTGCCCGCAGTCGCAGCGCGCCGAACCGAAGGCATCGCCGGTCAGGCACTCGGAGTGGACGCGGCAGAGCAGATCGTCCCCGTCGCCGATCTCTCCCTTGACGAGCGCGACATGATGCTCACCGTTGAGTCTGTTGATGTAGCCGTGGGCGACGAAGTCGCCGTACTCGGTAGGCAGCAATGTGGATGCGACAAGCTCAACGAGCCGATCAGTCTGCTTGCGGTAGTCCTGAAGATCCTTGATGGTGACCATCGTCATCTTCCATGAGCGCGCCAGTTCGGCCAGTTCCGGCCCGCGCATCATGGTGCCGTCGTCGCGCATGATCTCGCAGCACAGCCCGCATTCTTGCAGGCCCGCGAGCCGCATCAGGTCAACCGTGGCCTCGGTGTGTCCGTTACGTTCCAGGACGCCGTTCTCACGTGCACAGAGCGGGAACATGTGCCCCGGACGCCGAAAATCGGACGGCCGGGAGTCACCGTTCACGCACTTCATCGCGGTGAGACTGCGATCGGCGGCCGAGATACCTGTGGTCGTGTCCACATGATCCACCGAGACCGTGAATGCTGTTCCGTGATTATCCTGATTGCTGGTCACCATCGGTACCAATTTGAGGCGCTCGCAAAGCGCCTCGCTCATCGGCATGCAGATGAGACCTCGACCGTGAGTCGCCATGAAGTTGACATTCTCGGTCGTCGCGAATTCGGCGGCGCAGACGAAGTCTCCTTCGTTCTCTCGGTCTTCGTCGTCTACGACCAGAATGATCTTCCCTTGGCGCAAATCTGCCAGCGCATTTTCGATCGTGTCGGTCTGAAGCATATTCTTCCCCCTATGGACCCTCAGGCCCTAAAATCCGTGTTCTGCCAGGAATCCGGCAGTGATCGTGCCGGACGGGCCAGCGTTGCCCAGCAGATGCTCCACATATTTTCCGATGCAGTCATTCTCAAGATTCACCGCATCTCCGATACGAAGACTGGGCAGGATCGTTGAAGCCGCGGTACGCGGAATGACCGAAACACTGAAGTCTTTCGCCGCCACTCGCGCGATTGTCAGGCTGATGCCGTCTATTGCCATCGAGCCTTTTTCGATGATCAACCGCAGAATCGGCGGGGGTGTCGCGATCGTGTACCAAATCGCATTACCGTCGGGCCGAACGCTGGCCAGCGTGCCCGTACCATCGATATGCCCGGTAACAATATGGCCGCCAAATCTACCGTCCGCCGCCATCGCGCGTTCAAGATTGACAGGCTTTCCCGGGCGGAGTGTTCCAAGGGTGGATCTGTTCAATGTCTCGTGCATCACATCGGCGGCCAGGCCGCCGCCCGATATCGCAGTGACGGTGAGGCAGACACCGTTCACGGCGACACTGTCGCCGAGGTGGATGTCGTCCATAATCCGAGAAGCTCGGATCGAAATACTGGCCGAACCGGCACCCTTCTTGACACCCTCGATATTCCCGACTTCCTCTACGATTCCGGTAAACACTCGATCACCTCGCTTTCCAGTAGAATGTCGTCTCCGAGTGCGGTGACGACCGGCGGGCTCAGCCGGAATGCGGCACCCGGTTCGTCGACACCGGGACCGCCCACGGGGGTCTTTCCACTGCCACCGAAGAGTTTCGGGGCGATATATGCCTGCACCTTGTGGACGACCCCGCTGCGCAGCGCAGACCAGTTGAGCGTGCTGCCTCCTTCAAGGAGAAGGCTGTCGACCTGGCGCTGGCCAAGCGCGGCCATCAAAGCCCGCAGATCGATATGGCCCGCAATTCGGGGAATCACGAGCACCTCGCAGCCCGCGTTTCGATAGGGCTGGTGGCGGTCGATGTCTGTGATCGAGGTCACGATGATGGTGGGCGCCTCGTTGGTCGTGGTGACGACGTTGGCCGTGGCCGGGGTCCTCAGGTTGGTGTCGCAGATGACCCGCAACGGGTTTCGCGCCTGCTCCAGCCGGCAGGTGAGCATCGGGTCGTCGACAAGCACAGTACCCACCCCCACCATGATCGCGGAGTTCCGAAGCCTGTCCTCGTGCACTCGGCGCCGCGCCACGTCTCCGGTAATCCACCGTGACTTGCCCGAACTCGTGCAGATCTTGCCGTCCAGCGTCATGGCATATTTCATGACGACATACGGGGTGCCGCGTTGAATGAAATGGAAGAAGCTGCGATTCAGGTCGTCGCAGGCCTTCCTCTCGACGCCTTCGATGACCGCGATGCCGTGACCGCGCAGCGCCTCGATACCCTGACCTGCGACCAACGGATTTGGGTCGGTTGACCCGACGACCACGCGGGTGATGCCGCCGTGTTGCACTGCCTCGGTGCATGGTGGGGTTCGTCCGGTATGGCAGCAAGGCTCCAGCGTCACGTAGAGGGTCGCACCGGCAGTCGGCTCATCACAATTGGCGAGGGCGTTGCGTTCGGCATGCGGCCGACCGCACTGCTCGTGGTAGCCCTGGCCGATGACGCGGCCGTCTTTCACGATCACCGCACCTACCATCGGATTGGGATTCACCCATCCGGTACCGCGTTTCGCGAGTTCGATCGCGCTGCGCATATATCGCGCGTCGTTCATTGTCACCTCCTCATGGCAGTGCTGCATCCGAATAAGGAATTCGGAGCATGAGGAGATAGCCGGCGCGCTAAGGACGCCGACCGCGGTGTCACAAAAAATGCCTTGAACTATTGATGTTCAAGGCAGGTGACCAGTAAGCCGCGACGAGATAGCGCAGGCATAAACAAAAGTCCCGAAATGCGTATGCATCTCGGGACGTCATGTCAATGCCCGCGCCAAGGACGCGAGCCCAACTATCTTCTACTATCAGACTGTAACTGTCGGCTCCGGACTCTAACCGGATCAACCTTGCGGTTCGTGGGCTGTACCACCGATCGGGAATTTCACCCTGCCCCGAAGATTCTATTCTTTTGTTGGTTGACAAATTAGCAGTGCCGCCAACCAGAGTCAATTCCCTGGCGCCGATCCACCATTCACCAGTTCGGCAGGGTCCCGCCACCGCCAACGGAGCCATCCGCACCGCGGTGCCCGGACTCCCGGCTGCGCAACCGTCACGAATCAACTGGGAGCAGCCCGGAACTCAGCGGCAGCGGGCGTTCGTACTGGTTGCTCAAGCAGCCCGCTGTGAACCGCCGCGCCGGTTGGCCTGGCGGGAGAAGTCGGCCACACTCCGCTTGCTCTGAGCCTTCCCCGACTGGCTTCTTCCGGGCCGGGCCTGTTCCCCTCGCGGGTTCTCTCCCCGGCGGGGAGCAGCCTGGCGCGACTTCGCAGGCTTTGCTGTCGTCGTCGCCTGGGGTACCCGCCGGGACGCGGCAGCCGGCGCGAGTTCGGGTGCCACAGGATCGGCGGCCGCTCCTCTGAGTCTTGCCAGCACCGGATCGTCCGGGTGCACCGGTTTCGGTGTGGCCGAGATGTGAGCGGCCCGGGCGAGGGATTGGAAGTCCCGACGCTGCTCGGGCAGCACCAGGGTGATGACCTCACCGCTGTGGCCTGCCCGCGCGGTTCGTCCGGAGCGATGTAGATACGATTTGTGTTCGGCCGGCGGATCGACGTGGACGACCAACTCGATGTCATCGACGTGAATGCCGCGAGCGGCAATATCGGTGGCAACCATCACCCGTACCTGGCCATCCGCGAACGCCTTCAAGCCTCGTTCGCGGGCGTTCTGCGACAGGTTGCCGTGCAGTTCGACCGCCGGTATTCCGGCAGCGGTCAGTTCGCGGGCGAGCCTGCGAGCCTGATGCTTGGTGCGAGTGAACAGCAACCGCCTGCCCTGACCGGCAGCGAGCGCCCGAATGACCTGTGTCTTCTCGGTTGCGTTTGCGACCAGCAGTGCGTAGTGACTCATCTCGCTGACCGGCGAGGACTCCGAATCGACACTGTGAGTCAGCGGACGCCGCAAGAAGCGCTTGACCAGCTTGTCAATGCCGGAATCCAGGGTCGCCGAGAAAAGCATGCGCTGTCCTCCGGCGGGGGTGGCCGCGAGAATTCGCGTGACACCAGGCAGAAAGCCGAGATCGGCCATGTGGTCGGCCTCATCGAGCACGGTGACGGCAACATCGTCCAGCCGCAGTTCGCCGTCCGACTTCAGGTCTTCCAGGCGTCCGGGCGTGGCCACCACGATGTCGACTCCTCGGCGCAACTGACGCACCTGGGGAGCCTTGCTGACGCCGCCGACAATGGTCGTCACGCGTAGCATCGCGGCGTCCGCGAGCGGCTGGATAGTGGCGACGATCTGGCTGGCCAGCTCGCGAGTCGGGGCGAGCACCAGTCCGCGGGGAGCACCCGGCGAACTGCGCCGGGCGATCTCGCTGCCGGACGGAGTCAGCCCGGCAAGCCTGGAAACCAACGGGATGGAGAATGCCAGCGTCTTGCCGGAGCCCGTGCGTCCGCGGCCGAGCACGTCACGACCTTCGAGTGTGTCGGGCAGTGTGGCGGTCTGAATCGGGAAAGGGGTGCTGGCGCCCTGCTGCTTGAGCGGGCCGATCAGCTTCGAAGAGACGCCCAAAGTCGTGAACGACGCAGGCGCAGAGTCAACAAGTTGAGACAAGAAAGAACTGCTTTCAGCATAAGCGAATCACCACAACCCAAACCGGCTCGCGTCTTCGCCGGTCAAGCCGACGGCGCGGTGCACGAAAGTGGTGCGATGCCGGGCACGATGTCCGCGCCCTACCGTCCAGTCTCTCATCGCGGACGAATATCACCAAATGCGCGTCAAGCAACCAGCTGCATGATCAGCGCAGCGGACGAAGCGCCTCGTCCAGGGCGAGTAGCTCGTCCAACTGCAGCTTCAACACCTGGGTGTGCTGCTCATTCGGAACGAACTCGCCTTCGTCGCTGATCTGACGTTGCGGGAAGTTGATCTCGATATTGCCCTTGGTCATGACCATGCCGAGCGCACCAACCACCGGTCGAAGCGCGGTCTGGGCGCGAGTGCCACCGGAATTGCCACCCCAGTTCACGAAGCCCACCGGCTTACGATTCCACTCGGAGTTCAGGTAATCGAGTGCATTCTTGATGACCGGGCCGAAGCTGTAGTTGTATTCCGGGAAGGCGAAGAGGAAGACATCCGCTGCGTCCACCCGCGTGCTCCACTCGATCGTGTGCGGGCGGCTGTACTGGCGCAGCCGGGGGTGCTTCGGTTCGTCCATGAACGGCAGCGCGATCGTGGCCAGGTCGGCGAAATCGATATCGAAGCGTCCGTCCGCCTCCGCAGTGCGCTTCACCCACTCGGCGATCGGCAGGCCGATCCGCCCCTCCCGGACGCTACCCAGAATGATCATCAGCTTTGGCATGTCTGTCTTCCCGTCTTATGAGCCGATCGTTGGGATCGGGTATCTGGATCTACCAGACAATCTGAAGGACGCTTTTATTCCTGGACGAATCACGCCGGACCGTCGGCAGTCCTGGGATGGTCACGTCGATGACTGCCTTGCGGATCGGCCGGACGGTCAAGGGCCTGACGGGTCCCAAGCCCAAAGCCGACCGACTCAGGTACCGCCCTCCCGCGCGATCTTCTCGGCAGCGACCAGAGCCGAACCGGGTTCGAGGTATTCGCCACCACGCACCACAGGCTTGTGATCGGCACCGAGCCGGTAGATCAGCGGATGCCCGTTCGGAATGTTGAGTGCCTGCACTTCGGTATCGGTCAGCGAGTCCAGGATCGCGCAGAAGGCACGTAGGGAGTTCCCATGGGCGATCACCAGCAGGCTCCCCTCCTCGTGCAACGCCGGCTTGATCGTCTGTTCCCAGGCATGCCCGACCCGGACGATGACGTGATGCAGCGACTCGGTCAGGCCCAACTCCGGCGGGGCATCGCCCAGGCTGCGGCGCTGCTCGTCCGACATCGGTGGCGGCGCCACATGGACCGACCGCCGCCAAACGACGAACTGCTCTTCCCCGTACTCGGCACGGACGCCTTGTTTGGTGCGTCCACTCAGCGCGCCATAGTTGCGTTCTGCCAGACGCCAGTCGAAGATGGTCCGCTTCGGAGGCATAAGCAAGGTTTCATTGAAGGCGTCGGCAGTCTGACGAGCGCGCAACAGCGGTGAACAGAAACAAACCGGTGGCCAAAGCGCCGCCTCATTGAGCAACTCCGCCGCGTGGACGGCCTCCTTGCGTCCATACTCGGTCAGCGACACGTCCAGTAGCCCGCAGAATAGACCGCTCGCGTTCGCTTGGCTCTGACCATGACGGACGAATACGAGCGTGTCTGCCATCGGTGCCCCCTCTCATCGCTCACCATGATGGAGACAGCGTAGTCAAAGCGGCTGGTACCTTCATCTGGTGAAGACTCGCCCGCCAGCGGCCGGAGCCGCGCGCTTGCCTATCCGGCACAGTATCGCCCGTATCTTTTGGATACTCAGCCGGTGGACCTTCGTTCCTGAATCACCGCGGGTCGACGGCGCCCGGGTGATCATCGGCGCGCCCCACACGTCAAATTGGGACTTCATCTTCATGCTCTGCATCTCCTGGAACGAAAGACTGCGGCCGCGCTGGTTGGGCAAGAAGTCGCTCTTTGCGGGCTGGCGCGGCCCGTTCATGCGCGCCCTCGGCGGCATCCCGGTTGACCGCTCGAACCCGGCAGGCCTGGTCGAGTCCTTGGTGGCGCAAGTGCGAACCCACGACGATCTGGCCATCGTGGTGACTCCCGAGGGCACCCGAAGCGCCGGCACCGACTGGCGTAGCGGCTTCTATCGCATCGCCAGGGCGACAGGTGTCCCCCTCACCCTGGGATACGTCGATCGCCCCACCCGCACCTGCGGGCTCGGCGAGACCCTTCGGCTCACCGGAGACGTCGCGTCGGATATGGATCGCATCAGGGCCTTCTACGCCGACAAATCGGGACTGCGTCCGCAGCTGCGTACCGAACCGCGACTGCGCGACGAAACGGGCCGAGCCGACGACTGACGCGGCCCAACATCGGCGTTGATCATGGACGCTGTTCACCGTTCATCGCCGAGATGCGAACCCTCACCTGTTGATTGTCGACTTGAACGCCGAGGCTAAAGTGAACCTGCGTTCAGGTTTTGCCTGGACTGAGAAACGAGGCGATGCAGGCAGGACACCGGCGAAATGACAGTGGAGCGACTAGTACGCGCAGACGCGGCGCGCAACCGAGAGAAGATCCTGGACACCGCGCGCGAGCAGATCGCGGCGCACGGCCCCGATGTCGGCATGGTCGAGATCGCCAAAGCCGCCGGAGTCGCCGTCGGCACGCTGTACCGCCACTTTCCGACCAAGACCGATCTCGTTACGGCGATCATCACCGAGCGCATCGAGCAGATCGGCACGAGAATCGAGGGAGCCCTCAAGCGGGTCCTGGCCGGCAAGACACAGGCCCGCGATGAGGTGCTGGGGTTCATGGGCCAAATGCTTGAGACGGCCGCCTCCGACCACGCCCTCAAGACCGCCGCGCTCGCGCTGCATTTCGACACCTGGCATTCCGACATGGCCTGCTCCCCGGCGGTCACCCGCGCCATCTCGGCCCTGGAGCGGCTCGTCGCTCTGGGCCGCGAATCCGGATCCCTGCGTCCGGACCTCGACAGCAGCGACCTCATGCTGCTCGCCTCCACCGGTCCCTTCGACTACCCCCCGCACGCTCGCGAACGCTGGCTCGAACTCGTCCGGCCAGGGCTACTCCCGCAACTCTGACGAGTTCAGATCTGACCAGAAAGGCTCAGGCATGCTTCAACTGTCGAATGTTCGCAAGTCGTACACGACCGCGGACTTCACGCAGGTGGCACTCGACGACGTGTCGATCTCGTTCCGCGACAACGAATTCGTCGCTATCCTCGGGCCGTCCGGTTCGGGCAAGACCACGCTGCTGAACATCGTCGGTGGGCTCGACCACTACGACTCCGGCGACCTGGTCATCGACGGCATCTCGACCAAGCAATACAAGGACCGCGACTGGGATACCTATCGCAACAACCGGATCGGCTTCGTCTTCCAGAGCTACAACCTGATTCCGCATCAGACTGTGCTGTCCAATGTCGAACTCGCGCTGACGCTGTCGGGTGTGTCGAAGGCTGAGCGCCGGGAACGGGCCGTCTCCGCCCTCCAAGAAGTCGGGCTGGGCGAACACATCCACAAGCGTCCAAGCCAGATGTCCGGCGGGCAGATGCAGCGAGTGGCCATCGCCCGCGCGCTGATCAACGATCCCGAGATTCTGCTGGCCGATGAGCCGACCGGCGCCCTCGACTCGAAGACCAGCGTCCAGATCATGAGCCTGCTGACCGAGATCGCCAACGATCGCCTGGTCGTGATGGTCACGCACAACCCCGAACTCGCCGATCAGTATGCCAACCGCATCGTCAATCTGCGCGACGGAGCCGTGGTGGACGACACGAATCCGTTTGATCCGGCCGCAGCAGACATCCGGCCGAGCGAGAAGAGCGTCAAGAAGACCTCGATGTCGTTCTTCACCGCCGTCGCATTGTCGTTCAACAACCTGATGACCAAGAAGGGCCGCACGCTGATGACGTCCTTCGCGGGAAGCATCGGCATCATCGGCATCGCGGCCATTCTCGCCCTGGCCACCGGCGTCAACGACTACATCAAGAACATCGAAGAAAACACCTTGTCGGTCTATCCGCTGACTATTCAAAGTCAGGGCATGGATATGACGTCGATGCTGGCTTTGTCGTCCGATATGACCGCCAGTTCCGATGACACTTCGGCAGGCTCCGGCGGCGACGTGCATGAGATTCCGATGATGACGAAGATGTTCTCCAGCATTGGATCCAACGATCTGGCCGCCCTCAAGAAATATCTGGACGCCAACGGCGGCAACATCGACGACTACGTCAATTCGATTCAGTTTTCCTACAACGTCACACCGCAGATCTTCAGCCCGGATACCACCAACGAGGTCCGGCAGGTCAACCCCGACCAGACGTTCGCTGCGCTCGGGTTCGGCTCAGCCTCGTCGGCCAACTCAATGATGGCTGCCGGCATGAGCACCAACGTCTTCAACCAAATGATGGGCGATGCCTCGCTGGTCGAAGGCCAATACAACGTTGTCGCAGGCCATTGGCCGAGCTCCTACAACGATGTCGTGGTGGTGCTGACCGAGAGCGGTGGCGTCAGCGACTTCATGCTCTACGCCATGGGACTGCGCGATCCCGCTGAGCTGGACGCGATGGTTCAGCAGCTGGTCAACGAGGAGGACATCGTCACACCCGACGATGACGGCCAGGCCTTCAGCTACGACCAACTCATGAACGTACCCTTCAAATTGGTGAATGCGGCCGACTACTATTCTTACGACCCGAATTATAACGTCTGGACGGACAAGAGCGGCGATACCGATTTCATGCGGAATCTCGTGAACAACGGTGAAGATCTACATATCTCCGGCATCGTCCAACCGAATGGCGGAACCGCGACGGCACTACCCCCGGGCCTGTATTACAGCCCCGATCTGACGACTCACCTGATCGAACAGGCCGCTCAGACCGAGATCGTCCAAAAGCAGCTGGCCGATTCTGGCCTCAATATCTTCTCCGGACGCACATTCGCCGATGAGGCGGAGAATCCGGCGAACAGCGACTTCGACATGAGTTCGCTGATGACCATTGACCAGGATGCCCTGGCAGGTGCATTCACCTTCGATCAGTCGGCCCTGTCGATGGACCTTTCCGGACTGAGCCTGGACTTTTCGGGCCTGAACCTCGACGCTTCCGCGATGGATCTCGACATGTCGAATATGCAGATCGACACCTCCGCGCTGCCCGCGCTGGACGTGGGGAGCATCGTCGACCAGCTCGACTTCAGCCTGGACGATGTCGACACCGACGTGGCCCGCGATGTCGTCATCGGACTGGTGCGCGGCTACATCGACTACTGCATTGACAACGACGCCGATCCGACCGATGCGGTGACGAACTTCCCTGCGTTCGTCGCCTCGGACACCGGCCAGCAACTCGTCGAACAGGCCGGCGGGATCGTCGATCTGGACAGTCTGGGGACCCAGCTGCAGACCGTTATGGGCGACTACCTGCAGCAGATCATGGCGACCTTCATGACCCAGCTGTCAGATCAACTCGGCACTGCGTTGCAGGAGCAGATCGGCACCGCGATCAGCACCCAGCTCGGCACCGCGATGGAAACCTCAATGAGCCAGCTCGCCAACAACATGTCGAACGCGATGGGCATCGATGAGCAGGCCTTCATGAATGCCTTCCAGTTCAATATGGACGAAGAAGAGCTCAGCCAACTCATGATGACCATGATCACTACCGGGCAGACCTCCTTCGACGGCAACCTACAGAAGCTCGGCTACGCCGATTTCGCCAAGCCGGCCAGCATCGACATCTATCCGAGGGACTTCGAAGCCAAGGCGCAGGTCATCAGCACCCTGGACAACTACAACGCCCAGATGAAGGCCGACGACAACGAGGACAAGGTCATCACCTATACCGATATCGTCGGCACGCTGATGTCGTCGGTCACCGACATCATCAACGTCGTCAGCTACGTGCTGATCGCATTCGTGGCGATCTCGCTGGTGGTTTCGTCGATCATGATCGGCGTCATCACCTATATCTCGGTCCTGGAACGCAAGAAGGAGATCGGCATTCTGCGGTCCATCGGCGCCAGCAAACGCGATATCCGCCGGGTCTTCAATGCGGAAACCCTGATCGTCGGCTTCGTGGCCGGTACGGTCGGCATCGCGGTCACCCTGCTGCTCACGATCCCGACGAACCTCATCGTCGATTCGAAGTGGGGTATCGCCAACGTGGCGCAGTTGCCCTGGGAAGCGGCTGTGATCCTGATCGCGATCAGTATGGGTCTCACGTTCCTTGCCGGGCTCATTCCGTCGTCAGCAGCATCCCGTAAGGATCCGGTGGAGGCGTTGCGCAGCGAATGACGTGGCCTGACGCGCGTCGCCAGAGCGGTCCTGACCGTGGTTCGCGAGCCGGATTTGGCTTCCCGCCCCGCTTGCGGTTGGCTGGTTACCGACAGTGAGGAAGGAAACATGATGCCCACAGTCGACCCCGAGGTGCCCAGCACACCGCACTACCCGAGCGCAGAGACAGCCGAGGAGTTCAGGAGCGCGATCGCGGCGGTACACGCCAAGGTCGCAGCCGCTGCTCAGCGCGCCGGTCGCAGCGCGTCCGAGATCCGCCTGCTGCCGGTGAGCAAGACCGTCGCGGAGCCCAGGCTCAGGTTCGCCATTGAGGCGGGCTGCCACCAACTGGGCGAGAACAAGGTGCAGGAGGCGAAGCGCAAGGCGCAAAATCTCGCCGACCTCGATGTCGCCTGGTCGGTGATCGGTCATCTGCAGACCAACAAGGCCAAGGATGTCGCAGCATTCGCGTCCGAATTCCAGGCGCTGGACAGCCTGCGGCTCGCCGAGGCGCTCGACCGCAGGCTGCAAGCGGCCGGACGCAGCCTCGACGTCTTCGTCCAGGTGAATACCTCGGCCGAGGAACAGAAGTACGGCTTGGCGCCCGAAGAGGTGTCCGGTTTCCTGCGCGGGCTACCGAAGTTCGAGACACTTCGCGTGCAGGGACTCATGACGCTCGCGTTGTTCACCACCGACGCCGAGCGGGTGCGCGACTGTTTCGTGCTGCTGCGCAAGCTACGCGACCAGATCCGCGAGACCGATCCTGAGCTGATCGGCCCCGGTGAGCTGTCGATGGGCATGTCCGGGGACTACGAGGTCGCGATCGAGGAAGGCTCGACGTGCGTCCGGGTCGGTCAGGCTATCTTCGGGGCTCGCAGCTATCCGGACAGCTATTACTGGCCGGCCGAGCGTCCTGCCGGCGAGGTCTGACCGTTGCCCGAGGGGATCCCGAAACCCCCACTCGCACCGTCCATCTTGGGCTCGTCAAACCTGAGCCGTTGCGACACGCGTTCGCCGGTTCCTGGTCCAGGAGGATCACCGATGAGCATCGTCTCATCTATGGAATCGCCGAGGACCAGATCCGGGTCGCGTCCTGTCGCTACCACTACGGGCGCTGAGCGGCCGGTCGTCGGACGCACAGGGTAGGATCAAGCTGCTTCTTGGTCCAGAGAGAAAACACGATGATCGACTTCTTGGCGTCCGAACCCCTCGTCACCATCATGGGTGTGCTCGCACTGGGCGCCCTCTTCGGGCAGATCAAGTTCGGGCCGCTGCGTTTCGGCGCGGCCGGCGCGCTCTTCGTAGGCCTGATCGTCGGCATGTTCGACCCACGACTGAGCCAGGGCATGGATCTGGTGAAAGCGCTCGGAGTGGTGCTCTTCTGCTACGCGGTCGGGCTGGCCGCCGGATCGACGTTCATCTCCGACCTGAAACGCCAGTGGGCCCTGATGCTCGCCGGCATCGTCGGGTTGGTCGTGATGGCTGGATTCGGGATCGGTGTTGGTCACCTCACCGGGCTCAGCGCCTCGCACATCTCGGGCCTGTTCGCCGGCGTGCTCACCTCGCCGGCCATCGATGCGGCATTGAAGGCAACCGGCGGCTCCGCCGATACCCTGGTCGGTTACGCGGTCTCCTATCCCACCGGCGTGATCGTCGCCCTGATCATGGTCGCGATGGTCGCCACCAAGCGCTGGCCGGGCAACCGCGACAACGTCTCGATGGCCGAGGCCGGCATCACCGCCATCAGCACTCACGTCACCCGCGAGACCGAGATCTCCCAGATCCCCGGCTGGCCCAACCAGATCCGGATGAGCTACCTGCGCCGACACGGCCAGATGCGCCTGATGACCCGTGCCGATCAGCTGCATGAGGGCGACATCGTCTTGGTCGTGGGTATGCCGGACGACGTGACGGCCGCGGTCAGCTACCTCGGCTATGCCAGTTCGGCGACCCTGACCGAGAACCGCCGAGATGTCGACTTCCGCCGGTTCGTGGTGTCGAACCCGCAGCTGGCCGGACACACCATCGGCGATATCAATGTGCGCGACCAGCTCGACGGCATCATCACCCGGGTGCGTCGCGGCGACCTCGACATGCTCGCCACCGACGAGTTGATCATCCAGCCGGGCGACCGGGTGCTCTGCGTCGTGCCCCGCGGGCGACTCAGCGACGCGCAGGACTTCTTCGGCGATTCGGAGGCCCGGATCTCCCAGGTGGACGCACTCAGCCTCGGTCTGGGTATCGCCCTCGGGCTGCTCGCAGGGGCGATCTCGATTCCGCTGCCCGGCGGTCTCACCTTCCAGCTCGGTACCGCGGCAGGGCCGCTGATCGTCGGCATGGTGTTAGGGGCGCTGCACCGCACCGGCCCACTCCGATGGGATCTGCCACACAACATCAACGCTCTGCTGCGCCAGCTCGGTCTGATGATCTTCCTCGCCTGTGTCGGGCTGGCCACCGGGCCCGCGTTCATCTCGCAGGCCTTCTCGCTGACCGGCCTGAAACTGATCGTGCTGTCGGCGGTCAGTCTGATCCTGGGCGGCGCGATTCTGCTGGTGGGCGCCCGGCTGATCGGTCTGTCAGCGCAGCGCGCGGTCGGCGGGTTCGCAGGTTTCGTGGGGCAGCCTGCCGTGCTCGGCTACGCAAACTCGCTGGTCAACGACGAGCGCATCGACTCGGCCTATGGGGCGCTCTTCGCGCTCGGAACAGTCGTAAAGATCCTGCTCGTCCAGCTGATCGCTTTGTCCTGAGGCCGCGTCAAAGCTGGTTCGTCTGATGACCCGATCGGCTGGGTCGAGGTTTCCTCGTGGCCATCTGTCAGAATGGCAAGGTGGCAAACCGCATGAGCCAGCTGGCAGCAGGCATCCGTACCCGCGGCGTGGTGAATTCGATCCGTCGACCGATCGCATATGCGGTCGGCAATGCTGCGGCCGTCGCATCGCGGGTGAGCGGACGCGGCAGCGGAGCGTCCATCAAGGGCGCCTTGATGATGCGCATCTACCCCGGCTACTTCCGCGAACTGCTCGCCGGCAAGCGCATCGGCGTGGTGTCGGGCACCAATGGCAAGACAACCACCACCCACCTGCTGACCGCCGCGTTGCGCGAATCGATGTCCGATCCGCGAGATGTGGTGACCAATCCCGATGGCGCGAATCTGCGCGAGGGCGTGGTGTCTGCGCTGTCGGTTCGCCCGAAGGCACCGATCGCCATCTTGGAGGTCGACGAGCAGGTCGTCCCCGATGTGATCGCATACGGACACCCCGAGGTGCTGATCATGCTGAACTTCAGCCGCGACCAGCTCGACCGCCATCACGAGATCAACGCACTCGGCAAGAAGTGGCGCACCGCGCTAATGGCTGCCGGCGAGGCCGGGCCGACGGTCATCGCGAACGCCAAGGACCCGCTGGTCACCTGGTCGGCCGAGGTCGCCACAAAGGTGATCTGGGTCGACATGAGCACCGGCTGGACCCAGGACGCCGCGCTATGTCCGCAATGCGGCACCATCCTCGAATACGACTGCTCCGGACATTGGAACTGCCCCGGCTGCCCGCTCGGCGAACACGAGCCCGACTACCGCGTCGACGGCGGCGAGGTGGTCAAGGCGGACGGCGAACGCTGGCCCCTCGACTTGCAGGTGCCCGGACGATTCAATCAGGGCAACGCCGCCTGTGCACTGGCGGCCGCGGTCGAGATGGGCGTCTACGAACCGGTGGCACTGAGGGGCATGCGCACGGTGCAGGCCCCGGCCGGGCGTTTCGCCATCGGCAGCTACGGCGACACCAAAGCCAGACTGGTGCTGGCCAAGAATCCGGCCGGCTGGGCCGAGTCGCTGCTGGTGATGGAGACCGATCCGGTGATCCTGGCGGTCGATTCGGCGATCGCCGACGGCACCGATGTCAGCTGGCTGTGGGATGTGGAGTACGAGAAACTTCGCGGACGAAGAGTGATCGCGACCGGACCCAGGGCCACCGATCTGGCGGTCCGGCTGAGCTACGCCGAGGTCGAACACGAAGTGATCCCCGAGATGGCCGAGGCGTTGACCGGCCCGTTCGAGGGCACCGTTGACGTGCTGAGTACCTATTCGGCGTTCCTGCGGCTGTGCCGCATGGGAGGGGTGGAGTTGAAGTGACCCACAAGATCGTTGTCGTCTATCAGTCGCTGCTGGGCATCTACGGAGACCGCGGCAATGCGATGGTGCTGGCCAAGCGCCTGAACTGGCGTGGCATCGAAGCCGAACTCGTGACGGTCGAACCCGGCGATCCCGTACCCGACGATGGCCTGGTCTATCTGCTGGGCGGCGGTGAGGACTGGGCACAGATCGCGGCGGTGAAAGCGCTCGAGGAGGACCAGGGCCTGCACCGCGGTCTGGATGCTGGAGGCGTGCTCTTCGCGGTCTGCGCCGGCTATCAGCTGTGCGGGCATTCGTTCACCGTGGGTGACAACGACGAGGTCTTCAGTGGGCTGGGTCTGCTGGATGTCGAGACCCGCCGTGGCGACCAGCGCGCCGTCGGCGAGATCCTCACGCAGTGGACGAAGCCGGATGGCTCGATGTCGTTCATCACCGGGTTCGAGAATCACGGCGGTTTCACCCATCTGGGTTCGGACGCGACGCCGTTCGCCAAGGTCGAGGTCGGCGTTGGCAATGGTAGGGACGGCTTCGACGGAGCGGTGCAGGGACGAGTCATCGGCACGTACCCGCACGGGCCGGTGCTGCCGCGCAATCCGGAGGTCGCCGACTACCTGCTCGAACTGGCGCTGGGTGATTCGCTCGCGCCGCTGCCGCGGGCCGATGTCAACGCCGAGCACGACCAGCTGCGCGCCGAGCGGCTACAGATCGTCCGGACGACGAAGAATCGCGCCGAGCAGACCCGCTGACCTCACTGCGGCGGGTTCACGCTCGGCATCAGCACGGTCGTCTCATCGCTACCGACCTCGTAACTTCCCTCCGGATGCTCCTCACGGGCACGTGCCGCACGCTGACGCAGTCGATGCTGCGCCAACAAACCCCACGGGCTGCGGATCCGGGGACCGATCGAGCCGGCGGGCAGGCTTCGTCCGAGCTGCGAGGAGCGCCACGCATCGCGCGCATCGTAGTATCCGGTCAAGTCGATCTCTGCGATCACCTGGTCGATCGCGGCCAGCAGGCTGCCGCCGCGCACCCAGAGCTGTGCCTGGGATGGGTCGGAGAGCATCAGGGTCGACAGATCGTGCCGTGCGGAACGAACCTTGGCCAGGGTCTGGGTGATGTGTGCCTCGGCTTCATGCACCCCGCCACCGACTTCTGCCTCGATCAAGGCCTCGTACGCCTCGATGGCCTCCCCCATGGCGCCAAGCACTACGGCGAACTGCAACCGGACGTCATCGCCGTAGCCGTCGTCGGACTGCGATGACGGATCCTCCGGCTCGGCGGCAGGCCGCATGATCGTCAGCGCCTGGCGGGTCGCCAGCAGGCTGCGTTCGAGGGTATCCAGACCGCCGCGCAGTAGCGGCACGATGTCGGCCTGGAAGATCTGACGGGTGTTGAGGTGCTGCACATCGGCAGCCTCGTCCAGAACCTGGTCTGCCTGCGAGACCAGCGGTGTGATCGCCCGGATCGAATCGAGCCATTGGGTTGTCACGCGGGCATTGAGCGGGTTGACGCTGAGATAGCTGGCAGCATCGCGGTAGACCGAGCGCAGCCGCAACGCGATGCGCTTCAGGTCACGGGTGAGGTCGCTGGTCTGCACTCGCCGTGGCAGCAGCAACGGTAAGACGATGCCGACGAAGGTACCGATGATGGTAGTGAGGAATCGGGTTTGCGCCGCTATCTCGACGCCTGATGAACCGAGGATCAGCATCGCGCTGATGGCGGACTCCGAACCGGCGGCCCCCAGCTGTAGCACGCGTGCGACCAGCAGCGCCACGAGGACGACGACTGCCAGTGACCACCAGTGCAGACCGACGAAGGTGGAGACGACCAGTGCCACCAGAATGCCGGACACCACCGCACCCACGCGTACCAGGCCGGCGCGAAACGAACCGCGTAGCGAGGCCTGGGTGACCAGCAGCGCGGTCAGCGCACCGGTGAGGTCGACCGGCGGCGGCAGCAGTTTGACGGTCAGCAGGTAGCCGAGGACCGTGGCGAGGGTGAGTCGTCCCGCGTCTTTGGCCACGCCGGTCACCGAGCGTCGCCAAGCAGCCCGGGTGCTCGGCAGTCCGGGCCAGATCTTGCGCAGCTTCCTGCGTAGCAGAACAGCAGTTTCGTTCATCATCGCCATCGAGGCTAGCTCGCAGAGCTCGGAATTCGCTATGAGCGCCGACAACCCGATTGCCGCGGCCGGGTCGTCACCTCGCTTGCGCCGGTCGTCCACATGCGCGCCGGGTACTAAGGACCCTAAGGG
>NZ_JAVTWX010000015.1:0-19265 GCF_032229645.1 Brooklawnia sp. | reverse complement strand
CCCGGCCTCGACGGCGGAAGCCGTTTCGAGGTCGAGGCGGCTGCGCACCTCCCGGACTATCGCCTGCACGGTACGCGTGGAGTGCTTCAGCAGTACCCGTTGGCCCTTCCGCAGCGGCGCACTGTCCATCCAGCACAGCGTGCCGTCGATGGTCACGGTGGGTTCGGGTGCGTCGCCGACCGAGCTGATCAAGGCCCCGCGGGCCAGATCGAACTCGCCGTCCAACTGGATCGCCACGGACTGACCCGCCACGGCCCGCTCGACGGCGCGCTCGCCGATGTTGATCGTCCGCACCCGGGTGCGCCAGCCCTCTGGCAGGATCGCGACTTCGTCGCCCACACTCACCGAACCCGACGAGATGAGTCCCGCGTACCCGCGATACTCCCGCAAGCCGGGATCCAGCGCCGAGTCCTGGGGACGCAACGTCAGCTGCACACCGAGCCGGAAGCCGCCGTTCGCGGTGCCGGCGCCGATGTCCAGGGTCTCCAGCAGCCCGAGCAGGCTGGGGCCGGTATACCAGGGCGTGTGCTCGGAGCGCGCAGCAACGTTGTCGCCCTTGAGCGCACTGACCGGAACACAGGTCGTCTGGCGGATTCCGAACGCTGTGGTCACCTCGCCGACCTGCTGCTCGGTGGCGCGGTAGGACGCCTCGTCGTAGCCCACCAGGTCGATCTTGTTCACCGCGACCACGACCCGGGGCACCCGCAGCAGCGCCGCGACCGCCAGGTGACGGCGGGTCTGCTCGAGCACGCCTTTGCGTGCGTCGACCAGCACCACAAGCACATCGGCTGTCGATGATCCGGTGACGGTGTTTCTCGTGTACTGCACATGGCCCGGGCAGTCGGCCAGCACGAAGGCCCGCCGCGCGGTTGCGAAGTAGCGGTAGGCGACATCGATGGTGATGCCCTGTTCGCGCTCGGCGCGCAGCCCATCGGTCAGCAGCGCGAGATCGGCCTGCTCGAGGCTGCGGGCGCGGCTGACTCGTTCGACCGCAGCCAACTGGTCGGCAAGGATCGACTTGGTGTCGTGCAGCAGCCGTCCGACCAGTGTCGACTTTCCGTCGTCGACGCTGCCGGCGGTGGCTAGCCGCAGCAACGAGTGCTCGGTGGCCTGGGTGGTTTCGCTCATCAGAAGTACCCGTCTTTCTTGCGATCCTCCATTGCGGCCTCCGTCAGTTGGTCGTCGGCGCGGGTCGCGCCACGCTCGGTGATTCGCGAGGCAGCGATCTCGTCGATGACCTCGGGTACGCTGCCTGCGTTCGACAGCACCGCGCCGGTGCATGACATGTCGCCGACGGTGCGGTAACGCACCCTCTTCACTTCGACCGGCCGGTCGCCGGGCGGGGTGATCTGTGTGACCGCGAACCACATGCCGTTGTTGTCGAAGACCTCTCGCTGATGGGCGAAGTACAGCTCGGGCAGTTCGATCTTCTCCATGTCGATGTAGGTCCAGACGTCCGTTTCGGTCCAGTTCGACAGCGGGAAGACCCTGACATGCTCGCCGGGCCGGTGCCTGGGGTTATAGAGGTTCCACAGTTCGGGACGCTGATTACGCGGATCCCACTGACCGAACTCGTCGCGCAGGCTGACCACGCGCTCCTTGGCGCGGGCCTTGTCCTCATCGCGCCGCCCACCCCCGAAGACTGCATCGAACCGGTTCTCCTCGATCGCGTCGAGTAGCGGGATGGTCTGCAGCGGGTTGCGGGTGCCGTCGGGGCGCTCGATGAGCCGCCCATCGTCGATGTAGTCCTGGACGCGGGCAACGATCAGCCGTGCTCCGGCGAGCTCGGCCGTCCGGTCCCGATACTCGATGACTTCGGGGAAATTGTGCCCGGTGTCCACGTGCAGCAGCGGAAAGGGGAGCGGGGCCGGCCAGAATGCCTTGCGGGCCAGATGAAGCAGCACCGCGGAGTCCTTGCCACCGCTGAACAGCAGGACCGGGCGCTCAAGCTCGGCAACCGACTCCCGGATGATGTGGATGGCCTCCGCCTCAAGGAGGCTGACATGAGAAAGCGCGGTCATAGGTGAAGCCCGCATTCGGTCTTCGCGACTCCTGCCCATCGTCCGGCCCGGGCGTCTTCACCCGGTTTCGGACGCCGGGTGCACGGCTCGCACCCGATCGAGGGATAGCCATCTGTCAGCAGCAGGTTGATCGGCACCGAGTGCTCTGACGCGTAGCCCAGCAGGTCGTCGAAGCTCCAGGCGACGATCGGGTTGACCTTCACCATCTGATGCGTCTGGTCCCACTCGACCGGAAGGGCATGCGCACGATTGGCGTTGTCCTCACGACGGATGCCGGTCACCCATGCCTCATAGGAGGCCAATTCGGCGTTGATCGGAGCAACCTTGCGCAGGCCGCAGCACAGGCCGGGGTTCCGTTCATACAGCCGGGGGCCGTGCTCGGCGTCCTGTTCGGCGACCGTTTGGGCCGGCTGAACATCCACGACACTCACGTCCATCACTGCGGCGACTGCGTCCCTGGTTCCGATGGTCTCGGCGAAGTGGTAACCGGTCTCCAGGAAGAGCACGTCGACTCCCGGCAGGTAGCGGGCCACCAGGTGCGGCAGTACGGTGTCCCCCGCCATGGAACAGGCCACCGCCAGGCGCCGGCCGAAGGTGTTGGCCGCCCAGGAGGCGATCTCGGGGGCGGAGGCATCCGCCAGGTCCCTCGATGCGCGCTCGACCAGCGTTCTCAGTTCGTCGGCGCTGCGGGTGCGCCCGGGGCCATGCCCTGTCAGCGTGGCGGCCATCAGGCTGCCCCGGGAGATTCGGAGCAACGATGCCGGAGGATGATTCCGCATCGCCGGCATGCGTGATATTCGAAAGTGGGGGACATGAAAAACAGATTATCAGGCATTCGTGCATACTCCTAGCGAATCAAGGTCCGACCGCGCCAATTCGATCGTGGGCGGATGCCTGATCGCAGCATGCAGGTCACGATTCAAAGCCCACCGCTCGGACGATTATCGCGAAGTTTATGCGCGGTTGGCCGTCTCGACAAGGAGCGCCCGGTTTGATCTCGGGCCCTGGAGTGACTATGATCCCCCCATGGACGCCGTCACTCGCCTCGTTGCCACTGTTGGCTCGGGCGTGTCTTCGTGTTGTCCGAACTCAGCACGCCGTTAGCCGCGGAACGCTCAATCCGCCGCCGTCAGCGACTCGGTCGCTGGAGCAGCGCTAGCTGCTGACTTTCGCCCCGGAATCACTTGAAAGTATTCCTCGTATCCCTCACGCGTGAAATTCGTCGCATCAACAAAATTTGCGATTGATGTTTCATGGAGGGTGTCGCTTAGGCAAATTCTGCATGTCCTGAATAAGAAATCCAGGAGCTACTTCTCATGTTCTCTCGTGCTCAATTCACGTCCCGCCTCCGACGATTCGCGGCCGTTGCCGCCCTAGGCATATCGGCGCTCAGTATCAGCGCCTGCTCCAATATTCCCGCCGAGGATGCCAGCGGAACGACGCAGGGTGCGACCACGCTGCAGATCGTCGGCTACGCCGTGCCCGCCGAGGCGAATGCTCGCATCGCGCAGGCTTGGCAGCAGACCGACGCCGGCAAGGATGTCACCTTCCAGACGTCCTATGGCGCCTCGGGCGATCAGAGCCGCAACGTCCTCAACGGCCAGCCGGCCGACTACGTCCATTTCTCGGTCTGGTCCGATGTGACCAGGCTGGTGGACGGCGGCCTGGTCGCCGAGGATTGGGCGGACGGACCGAACCAGGGGATCGTCTCGCAGTCGGTCGTCGTGCTGGCTGTCCGCAAGGGCAATCCGCTTGGCATCACCGGTTGGGATGACCTGACCAAGCCCGGGGTGGAGATCGTCACACCCAACCCCGCATCGTCGGGTGCTGCCCGCTGGAACATCCTGGCCGCCTGGGCGCACATTGCGGCCAACGGAGGCACGGACGAGGAGGCAACCGAGTACCTGCGGAAGGTCTTCGAGAACACCGTGGCGCTACCGGGCAGCGGACGTGACGCCACCACCGCGTTCACGGGTGGTACCGGCAATGTCTTCATCACCTATGAGAATGAGGCGATCCTGGCGCGTCAGAGTGGTCAGGACTTCGACTACATCGTCCCCGATGACACGCTACTGATCCAGAATCCCGGTGCGGTGCTCAAAGACAGTGGCTCCAAGGCCCAACAGTGGCTCGATTTCGTGCTGTCGCCCACCGGGCAGGAGATCTTCGGCGAGGCGGGGTTCCGTCCTCTCGACGGTAGTGTCCCAGCCGAGGTCGTGGGGGCAAATGATCCGGCGAATCCCTATCCGGAGCCGCAGCGGCTCTTCACGGTCGCCGATGATTTCGGCAGCTGGGACGAACTGAGCACGAAGTTCTTCGACACCGACGACGGGCTCATCACCAAGCTGCTCGCGCAGACGGGCAAATCGTGAGCGCCACGGTAGCGGACCGCCGTCGAGCAGACCCTGACTCGGGCACGACCACCACCGCCGTCGCCGATCCGGTGCAACGACCGCGATCCGGCGCTGCGGGCCGGCGTGGCCTGACCAGGTCGGCCGGGCTCGGCCTGGGTGTCTCGGTCCTGTGGCTCAGCCTGCTGGTGCTGATTCCGCTGGCGAGCGTGGTGGGCTCTGCCCTGGCTGGTGGGCCGGCAAAGTTCTGGTCAGCACTGACGAACGCTCAGACTCTCAACGCGATCGGGCTGACGGTCTCGGTCGCCGTGGGCGTGGCGGTCGTGAACGCGATCATCGGCACCGTCGTCGCGTGGGTTCTGGTGCGTGACCGGTTCGTCGGGCGTGCGGTACTCGACGTCATCATCGATATCCCATTCGCGTTGCCGACGATCGTTGCCGGGCTGGTGCTGCTCTCCCTTTACGGGCCACGCAGCCCGGTGGGCATCAACATCGCCAACACGCAGGCGGCGGTGGCGCTGGCCGTCTTGTTCGTCACGTTACCGTTCGTCGTCCGGTCGGTGATGCCGGTGCTCGAGTCACTCGAACATGATGTCGAGGAGGCTGCCAGTTCTCTGGGCGCGAGCAACTGGACGGTCTTTTGGAAGCTGATCTTTCCCAGTCTGATTCCGGCCATCGCCTCGGGCGCAGCGCTCTCGTTCGCTCGCGGCATCAGCGAGTACGGCTCGTTGGTGCTGCTCAGTGGCAACATGCCGAACCGCACCGAGGTCGTTTCGGTGCGGGTGCTGTCCTACATCGAGAACGGCGATCTTGCCTCCGCCGCGGCGATCGCGACGGGCATGCTCGTCATCGCGCTTGCCGTGCTGATCCTGATCGATCTCCTGCAGCGAAAGGCCGTCCGTCGTGATTCGTGAATCCCGTCCGGTCAGACTTGGCCTGCGGACGCTGGTGGTGGTTTACCTCGCCCTGCTCGTCTTGGTGCCCATCGTGATGGTCGTGATCAATACCTTCTCCGGGGGCTTGACGAACCTGGCCACCGCGTTCTCGAGTCCGGCGGTGACCACCGCATTGCGCTTGACCGGGATCGTGACGTTCTGGTCAGTCGTTCTCAACTTGGTCTTCGGCGTGGGTATCTCGCTGCTGCTCGTCCGATACGACTTCGCCGGCAAACGATTGCTGTCCGCGCTGGTCGACCTACCACTGTCGGTTTCTCCGGTGGTCGTCGGCCTCGCGCTGATGCTCGTCTACCGCCGCGACGCCCCGGTGGGTTCGTTCTTGTACAGCATCGGTTACCAGATCATCTTTGCCACACCCGGTCTGGTGCTGGCCACCGTCTTCGTCGCTTTCCCACTGGTGGTCCGCGAGATCGTGCCGGTACTCACCGAACTCGGGGACGAGCAGGAGCAGGCCGCCCGCAGCCTCGGCGGCAATGGCTGGCAGGTCTTCTGGAGGATCACCCTGCCCAGCATCAAGTGGGCGGTGGTCTACGGCATCGTCCTAGCACTGGCCAGGAGCCTTGGCGAGTTCGGGGCAGTCAAGGTGGTGTCGGGCAACATCGCACTGCGTACCCAGACGGCAACCCTGGTGGTCGAAGAGACCTACGGGAACTTCCAGGAGGGAACCGCCTACGCCGTCGCCTTCTTACTCACGGCCGCTGCTGTGGCCTGCATCACCTTCGTGTCCGTCGTCCGACCGAAAGAGGCAAGATCATGACCATCGAAGTACTGGGTGTGAACAAGAACTTCGGCGACTTCGTCGCCCTGCACGACATCAATCTGAGCTTCGGCTCCGGAAAACTGACCGCCTTGCTGGGGCCGTCCGGCGGCGGCAAATCGACCCTGCTGCGGATTATCGCGGGACTGGAGGAAGCAGACACCGGAACGGTCAGCATCGAGGGGGTCGATGCCACCAACCTGCCGGCCCGCAAGCGCAATGTCGGATTCGTCTTTCAGCACTACGCCGTCTTCAAGCACATGTCGGTCGCCAAGAACGTCGCCTTCGGGCTCGAGATCCGCAACAAGCCCAAGCCCGAGATCCGCAAGCGTGTCCACGAATTGTTGGAGCTGGTTCACCTCGAGCAGTTCGCCCAGCGGCTGCCGTCGCAGTTGTCCGGCGGTCAACGCCAGCGGATGGCGTTGGCTCGGGCGCTTGCTGTGGAACCGAAGGTGTTGCTGCTGGACGAGCCCTTCGGTGCTCTGGACGCCCAGGTTCGCAAAGAGCTGCGCGAGTGGCTGCGCAATCTGCACGACGAAGTCCAGGTAACCACCTTGTTCGTCACCCACGATCAGCAGGAGGCACTGGAAGTGGCCAACGAGGTCGTGGTGATCAACCAGGGCAGGATTGAGCAGATCGGCAGCCCTATCGACCTCTACGACTCACCTGCGAACCGCTTCGTGATGGGTTTCCTCGGTGAGGTCACCACGCTGGGTGGTGATCTGATCCGCCCACACGACATCGTGGTGCGCACCAGTCCGGCGCCGGGGACTGCTGCCGGGCGGATCGTGCGCTATCAGCGGGTCGGTTTCGAGGTGCGGCTCTACGTTCGGCCGGACGGTGCGGTGCCTGAGGACGGCGACGTGGTGATCACCCTCACCCGCACCTTCGCCGACGCACTCGGACTTGAGTTGGGGACCGCGGTCTGGCTCGAACCCGAACGCGGAGCGAAGACCGTTCCGGCGGCCGCCAGGTCGCAGACCGAATGGCTGCCGGCCGCCGACCGATCCGGCGAGGGCTCAGCGGTCGCTGTGGGGGCGGTTGCCTGAGGACGCCGTGCTCCCAGCCGCCGGGGGGGTGAGCGCCGGGCCCTGCTCTTGGCACCCGGCCGGGCCGGTTCGGGCACAATGGGCAGGTGAGCATGAGCCGTATCCCGGTCTTCAGCCGGGCGAGTCAGGACTCGCCGCTGCCCAAGCAGGTGGGCATCGTGGTCAATCCGCTCAGCAACCACGCGAGCAGCGCGATCTCCGAGATCGTGCGGCAGTGCCGCGATTCGCACGTTCCGACCCCGCGCTCCTACACCACGACATCGGCAGATCCGGGCAGCGGGCAGGCCCGTCAGGCCCTCGGCGAGGGTGCGGAACTGGTCATCGCGATCGGCGGCGACGGAACCGTGCGCGAGGTGGCCGATTCGCTGGCCGGTACACAGGCCAGACTCGGCATCATCGCGCTGGGCACCGGTAACGTGCTCGCGTCCAATCTGGGGCTGACGAGGCTGACGATCCCCGAGCAAGTAGCCACGGCATTGCGCGGCCCGCACGCCTGTCTCGATCTGGGACGAGCGCATCTGCGCACGACCGGCGGTGACGAATACTGCGAGCCATTTCTGACCATGGCCGGTATCGGGCGGGATGCGCTCACCGTGCAGCGAACCGGGATGATCGCCAAGAAACGCACCGGGTGGGCCGCCTACGCGATCTCCGGGATGATGGAGGCGCTGCGTCCGCCCATCGGGATGGACGTCCAGCTGGATGACCGTCCGCCTGCGAGCATGCGCTACTGGACCGTGCTGGCGGGCAACACCCCGGCAGTGCTCGGTGGAGTGCTGGTCTATCCGGGAGCCCTGGTCGATGACGGCCGGCTCGAGGTGCTCCAGGTGCCGCTCACGCGTCCCGACCAGTGGCTACCCGTCGCGATCAAGGGCCTGACCGGTCATGATCGTCCGGTTGCCGCGCTGCGCTATACGAGCGCCACGAGGCTGCGTGTGCGACCCCATCATCCGCTGCCTGTCCAAGTCGACGGCGATGTCGTCGAGGATGTCACCGAACTCGACGTGAGCGTTCGGGAGTGTTGTGTGCAGGTGCAGCTTCCACCGACGGCAGAGACCAAGACCGAGCAAAGCTGAGCGAGGCATCCGTCTTCGCAATAAGGTGGAGAGGCCGGATACGGCGTTGTACGACGGCGAGTGAAAGGATCAGCGTCACGTGAGCGATTCTGTGCGTATCACCGGATTGGGTAGTGAATTCGAGGTGCCCGTTGTTGCCTCGACCCAGGGCCCGGCAGGACTTGACATCAGTCGGTTGCTGTCGAAGACCGGTTACACCACATACGACGACGGGCTGGCTAATACCGCGTCGACCAGGTCGGCGATCACCTACATCGACGGTGATGCCGGCATCCTGCGCTACCGTGGCTACCCGATCGAGCAGTTGGCCAAGGAATCGACCTTCTTGGAAACCGCCTATCTGGTGATCTACGGAGAGTTGCCGACCGCCGCCGAGCTGGCCGACTGGGAGGACCGCATTCGCCGCAAGACGATGGTCGACGAGCGGATGCGTGAGTTCTTCGGCATGTTCCCGCGCCGGTCGCACCCCATGCCGGTGCTTGCCAGCGGCCTGATGATGCTCTCGACATTCAGCTTCGACTCCATCGGCGACAACCCGGAGGCCGTTGAGAAGGCCACGGAAAGGCTGCTCGCGAAGGTCCCAACGCTGGCCGCCTACGGCTACAAGAACTCGCGCGGCGAGGCGATGCTGTATCCCGACAACTCACTCAGCTATGTCGAGAACTTCTTGCGGATGAGCTTCGGGTATCCGACCGAGCCATATGTCTTTCACGATGAGATCACCCGGGCCTTGGATGTGCTGCTGATTCTGCACGCCGATCACGAACAGAACTGTTCGACATCGACGGTTCGGCTGATCGGGTCGTCGGGGGCGAACATCTACGCGTCGGTGGCCGGCGGGGTGAATGCGCTGTCGGGGCCGCTGCACGGCGGGGCCAACCAGGCTGTTGTCGAGATGCTGGCCGCGATCAAGGACTCCGGGATCTCGGTCACCGAATACGTGCAGCAGGTCAAGGACAAGAAGGCCGGCATCAAGCTGATGGGCTTCGGTCACCGCATCTACAAGAACTACGATCCGCGCGCCGCGATCATCAAGGAGCATGCGGATGCGGTCATGAATCTGAAGGCCGGACGCCGGGATCTGCTGGAGATCGCCCAAGAGCTGGAACAGGCCGCACTGGGGGACGACTACTTCACCGAGCGCAAGCTCTACCCGAACGTCGACTTCTATTCGGGATTGATCTACGAGGCGATGGGCTTCCCGAAGGAGATGTTCACCGTCCTGTTCGCGATCGGTCGGCTGCCTGGCTGGATCGCCCAGTGGCGCGAGTTGCGGTCGAATCCGAAAGCGAAGATCGGACGCCCGCGTCAGATCTACATCGGGGAGTCGGAGCGGACCTACGTGCCCCTCCAAGATCGCGACTGAGCAGTAAGCCGCCCCCTGACCGGGCTCGGGTCGCCCTGCTCCGTGCCCCGGTCGCAGGCCCTGTTCCCGCGCCCGATCTGTCACACCCGCCAGCTTCTCGCGCCCAGAATGCAAACCCGCGCCCGAAATATCGGGCGCGGCTTCGCAGATCGGGCGCGAGAATTCAGAGAACCACCCGCTAGCTGCTAGCTCGCTGCGGCGGTAGGGACTCACCTGGTGCTCGAGGAGGAAAGGAACTGCTGGTACCTCAAGTCGAGCGCGTCGCGATCAGGTCGTTGAGCCTTGTGTTTGGGCAAAACCATCAACGAACGGCCATGGAACTCTTGGATGCCGTGGCGCAGCATAGGACCGTCGATTTCATTCAAGACATCATGGTTGATTTCGATGGTCAGATCAGGCGTGATTCCGATCAGGCCGGAGTCGTAGGCGCCGTGATGCATCTTGCAGAGCGAGAGGCCGTTCGCCACAGTCGGTAAGCCGCCCTCGGCGTCCGGGGTGATGTGAGCTGCGTCGAGCAGCGACGCATGCCCGAAACGGCAAACGGCGCATTTGCAGGTATACGCATCAAGGACGGCCGCGCGGAACGGAGCTTGGTGCAGTCGTTGCCTCGTTTCGCGGCTGGCATAAGCCAATTGGATGTCGATGCCTGGGTAAGTCATATCGATGGAATCGAGTTGTTGAACGGCGTCGACCGCGACGACAAATTGGTGTTGTTCGGCTTCCTCCCGGACGAGGTAGACGGGATAGATCGCGACATATCGTCCGCGATCGAATGCGCGAAACCAGATCAGCGGCAGCTTGTGCGTCATTGCGGCGCGCAGCGCCCGGTTGTCTGCCTGCTCAGGATCGGTGCCACGCCATTTGTAGCGCCCTAACCCATCGGGGCCGATATCCGCGTCGTCATAGGGACGCTCTCGCGATGGTGGTGTGAAGGTCGTTGAGATGGACAAAGCCGCAGACAGTTGCCGGGGCTTCCAAATGCCGGTCTGAGCACCCATGAGCCGTAGGCGGTCTCCGTGATACTCGAACTGTTCATTCCGGGTGAAGTAAATGGCGTCGTGTTCTAAACGGCTCTTGAGATGACGCATGGCCTCGGCGCGCACCGCCAATTCGAGGGCGAGGTCCATGGTCAACAGGATAGCTGTGTCAACCGGTGGCGGCTAGGAAACAACGGGTGTGCTGGAATGCCGTACGGCGACCCGATGGTTACCAGATGGCGCTCACCGGGGGCGCCAACCAGGGGCGATCTACTTGTTACGCCGCGTGTTGGCACCCCGTGTAGCTGTTTTGGTACCAGCGTGAGGTACGCCCGGGATCGACGACGTCGTCCACGATGAGCAGCTTGGGGTCGCGGATCGAGTCGGTGCCGAGCATCCGTGCCAGCAGAACCCGCTGGTGAATCCTCGTCGGTCAACTGAAAAATGAAGCGATGGTCATTTATGGCTGAGACAATCACAGTTGTACCGAGCGTGGCCGGCGGCGGTCAGGCTTGAAATCTGACAGAGAGGGGATGTTGTGGCCGGCTATATCAGGTTTGGCCCAGGGATCATCGCTGAGTTGGCGACGAATCATCCGCTTAAGGTGCTTTCGCTTGAGCTTATTGGTGGCGTGGACAGGTATCTCGATTATTCTGTGACGATCAGGTGCAGAGAGTTCTCTGGAAAGAGCTCCTTTACGGTGATGGAACGCGATTTGAATGAGTTCGCTGAGAGCTTGTCGTCGTCGCGAGGTGGCGAGATATATGATACTGACTCTGAGGCATACATCAAGATCGTGGGCCCAGATCATCTTGGCCACGTCGCTGTCGACGCGCGCGTTGGTGGCGATTTGGGTAATTGGCGTGGGGTATGAGGTTGACGATGGTGCCCTTGGCACTGGAAAGTTCGAGGTCCTGTACGATCCGAGCACGAACATTTTGAGGATCGCTCCTCCGGATGTGGCTTGACCAGGCTTGCGGGCCCATCCTGAGCGATACATCGCCCAGAGGAATGAAGGCTTTATCCACGTCATACGATCAAGTTTGAACGGGGTGCCGCTAAAAGTGCCGCTCGCCGCAGCCGGTCGGCCTATCTGCGGCGAATATGCCTGATAGGCCGTGATCGTGAAGTCATCAAATAAAGCACGGATGTCTCGCAAGGACGGCACAGGGCAATCGTACATCAGAATGCCCTAGGATGAAGCTAAGACGGTGCTTGGGTGAGAGTTCTCTAGAAGCGAGCTCGCCCACCGATATTGACGCGTGCAGATAGTTGCCGGAGTAGTGTCGACGACAAGTAGGTGAAGGATGTGGCAGGACCAGATCGGCGAAGCAGTAGCGACCTGAAGATGAATAACTCAAGGGATTCTAGGAGTGGCAAGGTCGTGGTCAGTTCGTTTTGTTGGGACGCCCCGTTTTCCCGCTGGCTCTTGGTCCTCTGTCGGGCATTGGTGTGGGGTGAGCCATGGCGTGATCGCTTGGGTGTTATGACCAATGACTTGATGGATTGGGTCGGGGGTGAGCCCGAGTCAGCCGAATTGGTAATTGTCCTTGACCGATTTGATCAAGACGTTCGTTCTTCGGCGTTGCAAGCGGCTTTTGGGCGCCTATGGGAGTCCCTCGGGTATCAGTCTCTCGAGCGGGACCAGCTGCTAGCCTTGCTAGCATTGTATATGTTGCGAGATTCACAAACTGATGACGAGCTCCTTGAGACCGTACGAAATGAGTGGAAGCTTACGGATGAATTTGAACTAACGGAGCTCCCGAGCGCAGTGACGGGGCTGATCTATGGAAATGATCTTTTGGAAGATGGGGTTGGTCCGTACGCGGTCGCGGGCATGATGCGTGCCAAATTGGCTCAGGACAAGGAGGCATTGCGAGACTTCAAGGAGGAGGTTCTGTTTTCTCGCTTGGCGCGGTCGCCATGGATTCTGCCGTGTTTGCGATGCGCGCAGGCTAGTGACCTGGTTCTTGCGCTGCACAGTAGCAAGGCAAAATGATCATGGTCATGTCGAGTGCCAGTTCGCGATGGTCAGGCCTGAAATCGGGAAGGGAAGAATGTTGTGGTCAGCTATATCAGGTTCGATCCGGGGATTATCGCTGAGGTGTCGATGAACGATTCATGAGGTCGGGTCGGTTGGGGTTGAATCACGCCATGGATAATTTTCAAGATGTGCTGTTGTCCTATTTTCGAGCGCATCCTTTGGTGGGTCTGATTCTCCCGGATGGTTGGTTTGGGAGGCCGTACGATAGCATACTGGAATACCAATCCGTACAGGCTGTGCGTGGCAATTATCTCCTGAATTTCGACGGCGGTGAAAGCATTGAGATAGTGGGGAATCCAGTTCTTGTCTTGCGGGAGCGATCGCTTGTTGTCAGTGAATTTGAGCAAGTAGACTGGCGCTGGGTTTCGTATGGCAGTAGTCAGGAAAACCACTCGCAATATGTGGAAGGCGAAGTTGTATTTATGGGATGACGCGCGTCTACGATGAGACTGCCGGGGTCACCGGGGGTTGTGCCGACCAGGGGAAGACGATCCACTTGTCGGTCTGCTTCCAGACGAAGTCGGGTTGAATGATGGTGGTCGGCTTCGCGTAGATGACTGCGCTGCGTACATCGGCGCCGAAGCCGCGCAGCAGTTTCAGGACCAGCGCGAGGGTGCGTCCCGAATCGACGACATCGTCCACGATCAGCAGCTTGCGATCGCGGATGGAGTCGGTGTCGAGCATCGGTGCCAGCAGGATCGGGTCGGGCAGCGTCTCTTCGACATCGGTGTAGAACTCGACATTGATCGCGTCGGTGAGCTTGACGCCCAGCGCATAGGTGAGCGCGCCGGCTGGAATCATGCCGCCACGAGCCACTGCGATAATGACCTCCGGACGGAAACCCGAGTCGGCCACCAGCTGCGCGAGTTCTCGGGATCCGTCTCCGAAACCCCGCCACGTCAGGATTTCGGTGTTCTCGAGCTGATCGGAGTCCGCATGGTAGGCCGTCATGGGCAAATAGTAGCCAGTCTTCGTAGCTGGCGGTGGTGGCGATGCCCTGCGCGTTGTAGATCTGCGTGACGGCAGCCATGTCGGCGGGCCGGGCATCTCGGGCGGCTATAGGCGCGGAGTCATGGTACGGCCCGGTTGCGATAAGATTCTGTAGGATTCTCGGCGCTCATGGCAGACGCTGAGCGGATCTACTGCAAAGGAAACAACGTGAGCAATTTCACCTGGACCGACGAAGACCGCCGGGCAGTCGACACCGCGCGTGTGCTGGCCGCCGATGCGGTGCAGAAGGTCGGCAATGGCCACCCGGGCACGGCGATCTCGCTTGCTCCGGTCGCCTACCTGCTTTACCAGAAGGTCATGAAGACCGATCCGAACGATGACAAGTGGATCGGACGCGACCGCTTCGTGCTGTCGGCAGGACACGCCTCGATCCTTCAGTACACCCAGCTCTACCTCGGCGGGCTCGGTCTCGAACTGGACGACATCAAGTCGCTGCGCACCTTCGGGTCGCGCACCCCGGGGCATCCGGAGTACGGGCACACCAAGTTCGTTGAGACCACGACCGGTCCGCTGGGTGCAGGCGTCAGCAATGCTGTTGGCATGGCGATGGCGGCCCGTCGTCAGCATGGTCTCTACGCGCCCGACGCCGAAGGCGAAACCCCCTTCGACTATTTCGTGTACTCCATTCTTGGGGACGGCTGCATGCAAGAAGGCGTGCAGGCCGAGGCCGCATCGCTGGCGGGAACCCAGGAGCTGGGCAACCTGATCATGATTTACGACGAGAACCGGATCTCGATCGAGGGCGACACCAAGATCTCGTTCGGCGAAGATGTCTCGAAGCGCTACGAGGCCTACGGCTGGGATGTGCAGACCATCGACTGGACCAACGGTGGCACTCATTACGCCGAAGATGTCGAGGCGCTCTACGATGCGATCGTCGCGGCCCAGAAGGTGACCGACAAGCCGTCGCTGATTCACCTGAAGACCATCATCGCCTGGCCGCTGCCGAACCTGCAGGGTAGTGAGAAGACTCACGGTGCTGCGCTCGGTGCTGCCGAGATCACCGCGGTCAAGCAGTTGCTCGGATTCACCGACGAACCCTTCGCCATCGAGGATTCCGTGGTCGACTACACCCGGGCTCAGCTGGCTGCCAAGGGTGAGGCCGATCGCGCGGCCTGGGACGCAAGCTTCGCAGCATGGCAGCAGGCTTACCCCGAGCAGGTCAAGCTGCTCGATCGCGTGCTGGCCAAGAAGCTGCCGGACGATCTGAAATTGCCGGCCTTCGAGGCCGGTTCGAAGGCTACCCGTGCGGCCTCCTCCGATGTGCTGTCGGCGCTGGCATCCCAGCTGCCCGAGCTGTGGGGCGGCTCGGCCGATCTCGCGGGTTCGAACAACACCACCATGAAGGGTGAGCCGAGCTTCCTGCCGGCCGACCGCACGAACGATGAGTGGCCGGGCGGTCCGTATGGACGCACGCTGCACTTCGGCGTCCGCGAGCATGCGATGGGCGGCATCGTCAACGGCATCAACGTGGGCGGGCTGACCCGGGCCTACGGCGGCACGTTCTTCGTCTTCGCCGACTACATGCGTCCGCCGGTTCGACTTGCCGCGCTGTCGGGATTCCCGAGCATCTTCGTGTGGACGCACGATTCGATCGGTGTCGGCGAGGATGGTCCGACCCATCAGCCGATCGAGCACCTGGCCGCCTACCGGGCGATCCCGGGGCTGGCGATCGTTCGTCCGTCGGACGCCAACGAGACCGCGATCGCGTGGCGTGAGATCCTCAAGCTGACCGATCAGCCGGCCGGTTTGATCTTGACTCGCCAGAACACCCGCATCGTCGATCGCAGCAGCGGCGAGTTCGCCTCGGCCGAGGGCGTTGCCAAGGGTGCGTACGTGCTCAAGGAGGCCAGCGCTGCCCCGCAGCTGATCCTGATCGGCACCGGCTCTGAGGTCGAGGTCGCCCTGGACGCCCAGGCCGTGCTTGAGACCGAGGGCGTGCCGACTCGCGTCGTGTCGATGCCGTGCCAGGAATGGTTCGACGCGCAGCCCGAAAGCTACCGCGACGAGGTGCTGCCGCCCGAGGTCAAGGCTCGCGTGAGCGTCGAGGCGGGCATCGCGCAGGGCTGGCAGAAGTACGTCGGCGACAAGGGCCGTTCGGTCTCGATCGAGCACTACGGTGCGTCCGGCAAGGGCACGCTGCTGTTCACCGAATTCGGGCTCACGTCGGACGCGGTCGTCGCCGCAGCCAAGGAGTCGCTGCAGGCGTAAGTACCTGTCTACTGAAGAGACAAACGAAACGTGGGGCCGTCCGGGGGGCGGCCCCACATCGCACAACAGACGAAGAAAAATGGATGCGTCCGAACTAAGCACACCTCACGACCGGTATAGGGCAGGCAGACGCGACCCCCGAAGGCGTCGACGGCGATTCGCCGGGCCGTTCCGGCAGACGCACCGGCGATTCACGCGATTGTGGAGGCGGCGTACCGCGATCAGTCGGCGACGGGGTGGACGACCGAGGCCGACATTCTTGCCGGCAAGCGCACTCGTCCGGAAGCGATCGACGAGCAGATCAGCAGGCCGGACTCGATGACGCTGGTCGCCTGTGACCGGGGCGATGACACAATCCTCGGTACCTGTTACATCGAGAAGCAGGACGGCCACGGATATTTCGGAATGTTCGCAGTCGATCCCAAGGCCCAGAGCCAAGGCATCGGACGAGCGTTGTTCGATGCCGCCGAGCGCATCGCCACCGATGACTGGCAGCTGGACCGGATGCAGATGACCGTGATCGCGCAACGGGACGACCTGATTGCGTGGTACGAGGCGATCGGCTACGTCCGCACAGGGGAGACCGAGCCGTTTCCGGGAGCCGATACGTCGACCCCGCTGATCGACGATATTCACATGGTCGTGCTGGAGAAGCCGTTATCTCTTGCCCGGTGAGGTGAGGGATTGAGGCGGGTCACCGCGTCGCGCCAGAGCAGAACGCCACTCACGATGCCCTGAGATTGCCGACTGTCTCGAGGGTTCTACGCTCGACATATGAGCGATGCACACGATGAGGTGAGCAGGGCGGTTTCGGCAGCCCGGACTCGTTTCGACTCCGGCACGACGCGTCCGCTGGCGGCGCGTAAGAAGAACCTGCGGGCGCTACGCAGGCTGCTCGTCGAAAACGAGAATGCTCTCGCGGACGCGGTGCAAGAAGATCTGGGCAAGTCGCGCACGGAGACCGGACTGATGGAGATCAGCGTCGTTGTGGGTGAGATCTCGTACGCGTTGCGCCACCTGCGCCGCTGGCGGCGTTTGAAGCCCGTCACGCTGCCGGCAACTCTGTGGCCCGCGCACGCGCATCTGAGGCCGGAGCCGTTGGGGGTGGTGCTGATTCTGGCGCCGTGGAACTACCCGATTCAGCTGCTGCTCGCACCGCTGGTCGGTGTGCTGGCTGCGGGTAACGCTGCCGTTCTCAAACCGAGCTCGCAGGCTCCCGCGACCGCTGCCATGCTGATCAAACTCATTCCGCAGTACTTCCGCGATGGGGCAGTGACGATCGTGGATGGTGCGGCCGCGCGGGCGGGCGGGCTTGTCTCGCGGCGGTTCGACCACATCGTCTTCACCGGCAGCGCGGAGTTCGGGCATGAGGTGCTGCGGGCAGCGGCTGAGCACTTGACCCCGGTGACCTTGGAATTGGGCGGCAAGTCGCCGGCCTGGTTCGACGATGACCGGCACATCGATGTGGCGGCGAAGCGATTGGCGTGGGCGAAATTCAGCAACGCCGGGCAGACCTGCGTAGCCCCGGATTATGTGATGACCACCCCTGATCGGGTCGATGCGTTGGTGGCAGCGTTGCGCCGGGCGATCGCGGACCTGTGGGGGAGTGATCCGCGGACGAATCCGGACTATGGCCGGATTGTGAGCGCGAAGCATGTGGACCGTCTCGCATCGTATCTGGACGATGTCGATGTGCGCGTCGGCGGTCAGTTCGATCGTGACGAGCGGTATGTCGCGCCCACGGTGGTTGTCGTGGGGCAGGGCGGGTCCGTGGTGGGGCCGGACGCTGCGGTCGCGGTGATGCGTCAGGAGATCTTCGGGCCGGTGCTGCCGGTGGTACCGGTTGTGTCGCCGCACGCCGCCGCCGATGCGATCAACGGATGTGAGAAGCCGCTGGCCATGTACATCTTCAGCGGTTCGAGGCGGACGAGAAAGCTGTTCGAGCGGGCAACCTCGTCCGGGTCCCTGGTCTACGGGGCAGCGCTGGTGCAGCTTGCATCGTCCCGGCTGCCGTTCGGTGGAGTCGGTGGCTCAGGGATGGGCGCCTACCACGGCGAGTATTCGTTCAAGACGTTCTCGCATGTCAAGCCTGTGCTGACCAAGCCGGTGCGGCCCGACACCTTGCGCCTGGCGCAACCGCCCTATCTGGAGCCGTGGACCGGGCTGGTTCAGCATCTGATGCGTCGGGGCTGATGGACGAGGCGGAGTTGCCGACCAGGGAGATGAGAGAATATATCGTATGGTGCAACGATGGGGGATAGGTCAGAGCGGCATCTCGCTGGGATTCGGAGCCTACTTCTTATGGGGCCTCTTCCCGCTGTACTTCAAGCTGCTCTCACGATCCGGGGCGTTTGAGGTCGTCGCCTACCGGATCACCTGCTGCTTGCTGTTTTGCGTGCTCGTGGTCGCGTTGACCCGCGGGTGGCGGCAGATCGGCGAGGTGCTGCACAATCGGCGTGCGGTCGTGATACTGGCCGGTGCCGGATTGCTCGTTTCATTGAACTGGACGCTGTATGTCTGGGGCGTCAACAACGGGCACGCGATCGACGCGTCGCTTGGATACTTCATCAATCCGCTGATGAGTGCGGCGTTGGGCGTTGTGTTACTCGGGGAGAAGATGCGCCGCGCCCAATGGGTTGCCTTCGCGATCAGCGCTCTTGCGGTAGTCGTTCTCGTGGTTGGTTATGGCAGTGTGCCGTGGGTGGCGCTCGGGCTGGCGTCCACATTCGCGCTATACGGGCTGATGAAGAAGAAGGTCGGCGCAGGAGTGCCGGCGTTGCCCGGTCTAGCGATCGAGACGAGCGCGGCTACGCCGTTCGCGCTCGGATACCTGATATATCTGGGTGTCGTCGGAGCCAATACAGTTCATCTGGACGGCTACGCAGCAGTGATCGCGTTGGCCGGACCGGTGACGGCGATCCCGTTGCTGCTCTTCGCGTCGGCGTCGGCAAAGGTGCCGCTGAGCACCATGGGCATCTTGCAATATGTCTGCCCGATCCTGCAGTTCTTGATCGCCTGGCTGATCTTCGGTGAACAGATGCCGCCCGCCCGGTGGCTCGGTTTCGCGATCATCTGGGTCGCCGTGGCGATCTTCGTCGTGGACGCCCTGGTGCACTCCCGCCAGGTGATCGTCAAGCAAGCCGACGAGGTGGACGCCGAAGCTGAGTTGGTGGGGAGGTAGTTGGCCTGCCCTGGGTGAATCCTGGGACGGGGTGCAGCCGGGGGCGACAACGGTGTCATGGCCCAGCAAACCGGACTTATCGACCAACGAGGCTTATTCACGCGGTGGCCCAGAAGTGTAGGGCTATTACTGCGGATATCGTGTTGGTGAAGGTGTGGAGTGGCCGGCGGTAGTTGGTGTGCAGGGCACACCGACCGCGATATGCGCAGGTTTTTGTTTCACGTGCCCGCCATCACGGACTTTGACCCGGATCGCATCCAGATAC
>NZ_JAVTWX010000014.1:15666-19471 GCF_032229645.1 Brooklawnia sp. | reverse complement strand
GGGTGTGTGTCGTGGTTGTGTTGGTGGGGTGTTGCTGCTTGTTGATTGCTATTCTTGATTAGGTGCTAGTCAAGAATGGGGTGTGGCTATGAGTGTTGACAGGTCGTGGACGACACGCAGGCTGGTGAGGTTGCGGGATGAGTTGGCCCAGCAGGTGGGGCTGTTGGCGGATTTCATACCGGGCTCGTTGCATGAGACGTGGTCGAAGTGCGGGAAGCCGACGTGTCATTGCGCCAGTGAGGGTGATCCGGGTCATGGCCCTCGTTTGTTGTGGGTGCGCTATGAGGGCGGGAAGACCCGGTCGAAAACGGTCCCTGCCCGGTGGGCGGAGCGTTTCCGCGCCCAGGTGGAGCGTTCGGAGGTGTTCGCGTTCAAGATCGGCCAGATCAATCAGATCAACGCGATCTTGGCGGAGCGTGAACTGGCGGGCCGGACACCGCCACCAGCGACAAGACCGGCTGGTTCGGTGGTCCCCGCACTGGGCGGGGAAAAAGGGGGCTCTGCGGCCAGGAGATAGACCAGGCCCGGCTGGCCGTACTGGAAGACGAGATCGCCGAGTTAGCGGCCTGCGAGGCCAGGAGACTGGTTCGGGCGAGTATGGATCTGGTCGATGGCGGCCGGCCGGTGGTGCTGGAAGCCGTCGAGCGGGCCGCGCAGGAATCAGCGGCCGTGATCGGACGCACGGTGATCGCTGGGGTGGTGAACCTGGCAGCCGAAGATCCGCCGGCCGGTGTTGACTGCCCCCAAGGGCATCGGGCCCGGCTGGCCGGGGTCCGCCCCAAAACGGTGCGCACCCTGCTCGGTGGTTTCCGGCTGTCACGCGGCTACTACTATTGCGATTCCTGTCGTCGGGGGTTTGTCCCGGCCGATGAACGCCTCGGTGTTGTCGGGACGAGCCTGTCCCCGGGATTGGCGAGGGCGTGCGCGCTGGCCGGCGCCGAGATGCCTTATGCGAAGTCGGGGGCGTTCATCTCCACGGTGACCGGCCTGGACTTGGCGTCGGCGTCCACGATCAGCCGGGCCACGAAAACCCAGGGCGGTCGGGCCCGTGACCTGATCAGTACCGAACTCGAAGCGGCCCGGCCCGGCGGGCCCGCCGCAGCGTTCACCCATCTGCCCGACAAATGCTATGTCGTGATGGATGGCACCGGGGCACCCATGCTGCCCCGCGAATGCGAAGGCCGGCAAGGGAAAACCGGGGAGCGGGCCGGCACCCGGGAAGTGAAGATCGGCTGTTTGTTCACCCAAACGGGTGTCGATCCGGTCAGCGGGCAGCCCCTCCAAGACCGGGGCTCGGTCTCCTACATTTCCACGTTCGAACCAGCCGAGCGGTTCGCGCACCTCGTGAAAGCCGAATACTGGCGGCGCGGCCTCGACCAGATCCGCCAACCCATCGTGCTAGGCGACGGAGCCAGATGGATCTGGAATATCGCCGACACCAAATTTCCCGAGGCCACCCAGATCGTCGACTACTACCACGCCCGGGAACACCTCGCCGACCTCACCAAACTCGTCACCCCGCTGCTCGACGATCCCACCAGTTGGGAGAAGACACTCGCCGACCAGCTCGATCTCGGTGACACCAGCGCGATCGCAACCGCTGTCGACAAACTGAACCTCGACCAGAACGCTCCCGCCCTGGCCCGACCCGCCAACACCGAGGTCGGCTACTTCACCGGCAACCACCACCGCATGCAATACGCCGAATTCCTCGCCAACAGCTACTACATCGGCTCCGGCCCCGTCGAATCAGCCTGCAACACCATCGTCAAACAGAGAGCCAAACGCGCCGGCATGCACTGGACCATCCCAGGACTCGACCCCGTCCTCGCCCTGCGGACCCTCCACCAATCACACCGCGACCACACCCTCTGGCCCACACCACAAACCTGACGCACACCCTCTCATGGGTCGACAGCGGGGGCATCGTGGTGGAGGCTTGTTCAGTAGCAGCTGAGTCAGATGCCCCGGACGCAGGAGGCGGGATCATGAAACGGATCGGACTGGACAAACCGTGGAAGCGCCCCGGGCGCGCCGGCTACGCGCGTAACCGGACGAAAGCCTTCCTGCGTCCGCCGATCACCGTGTACGAGATGCCGTCCGATGTACGCAAGGACGAAGATCTGAGCGCCCGAATGCGCGACGGCGTTACGTTGCGTTTGAACCTCTACCGGCCTGCGGGTACAGACGAACCGTTGCCGGTGCTGTTGTCGGCGCATCCGTACGGCAAAGATGCGATTCCCACCAAGAAGCGCGGCAGGTGGTCGCTCAACCCGCAATTCCGGATCATGAACCAGCCGGCTCCGCTGCGGATCTCTGACCAGACGAGTTGGGAGGCACCCGACCCGGTCTGGTGGGCTCAGCATGGATACGCGGTCATCAACCTGGACACCCGCGGTGGGGGCCATTCGGAGGGTCGCGGCAACTTGTTCTCCGATCAGGAAGCCGACGACATCGCGGAGGTGATCGCCTGGGCGGGGGAGCAGCCGTGGTCGAACGGGCGCGTCGGCATGCTCGGCGTGTCGTATCTGGCACTGTCGCAGTACAAGGTCGCCGCCCTCAACCCGCCTGCCCTGAAGGCGATCTGCCCGTGGGAAGGGTTCACCGATGCCTACCGCGACTTCTTCACCTCTGGAGGTGTCGTCGAGAACGGCTTCGCCCGCATCTGGCTGTTTCTCAGCTCACGGGTGGCGAGACTGGACACCAACCTCGCCGCCGAGCGTCGCAGGCATCCGCTGCGGGACGAGTGGTGGGAAGCGATCACGCCCGACCTGTCGAGGATCACCGTCCCGATCCTGGTATGCACCAGCTTCTCGGACACCAACCTTCACAGCGTCGGATCGATGCGGGCGTTCCAGCAGGTCGCCTCTGTACACCGCCATGCGTCCACGCACCGCGGACCCAAGTGGGCCACCTTCTACGACGACCCGGCCCGGGAGCAGCAGCGCGCATTCTTCGACCTGCACCTACGGGAGAAGCCCGCCGCCCAGTTACCCCGACTGCGGCTGGAGATCCGGGACCGCCGCGACCTGGTCGTCGAGGTCAGGGATGAGCAGGAGTGGCCGATCGCCCGCACCCGATGGCGTGACCTCTACCTCGGCGCCGACGGCGCGCTGAGCGAGACCGAGCCCCTCGCGGGAGCGGTCACATTCGACTTGAAGCACAACGCTGCAGCATTCGACTACCGCTTCAGCGAGGACACCGAACTGAGCGGTCCAATGACGCTGCGGCTGCGGATGAGGACGACGGGCGCGAAAGATCCGCGAATCTTCGTCGGGGTCGAAAAGCGGTGCCACGACACACCCGTGCCCTTCGAGGGCTCCTACGGCTACGGCCGCGACATCGTCGCGCAAGGCAGGCTCAGGCTCGCCCTCCGCGAACTCGACGCCGGACTCAGCAGGCCGCATCAGCCCGAGCACACGTTCCGGACGCTCCAGCCGATTCGCGACGCCGAGGAGGTCGAGGTGCTCATCGCGTTGAGTCCCTCAGCGACACTCTTCCATGCGGGTGAGATTCTGCGACTGATGGTCGCCGGTCGCTACCTGCAACCGCGCAATCCGCTCTTCGGGCATTTCCCGACCCACTACGAGCCGAGCCGACCAGGCAAGGCCACCATCGTCTGGGCGCCCGGCGCACCGTCGAGCCTGGAGATCCCCGTCATCCCGCGTACGATGGCGTGATGTCGCGGACAGATACGGCGTCCCTGGTGATCGGCGCCACTCCAGCGCTGCTGACGTTCCGGGCTGACGGCGTTCCTGCGGGTATCTCCGAGGAGGACCACGCCGCCGGGATGGCGTCCTCACTC
>NZ_JAVTWX010000014.1:2527-15566 GCF_032229645.1 Brooklawnia sp. | reverse complement strand
CGTTCCTGCGGGTATCTCCGAGGAGGACCACGCCGCCGGGATGGCGTCCTCACTCGCCAACCTCGCGGCCTTTACCGCGCAGTAGATGCCATCACAGCGCGGGACCGACAACTCGCACGGAGTAGGGCCGGCGATTGTGGCTGATGGCCTGGGCAAACGATTCGGCGACCGGATTGCGTTCGAGGATGTCTCCTTCGAGGTGGCCCGGGGCGAGGTGTTCGGGTTCCTGGGCCCCAACGGGGCCGGTAAGACGACTACCGTGCGCACCCTGGGGACGTTGTTGGCGCCGACAGCCGGATCAGCGACAGTGGCGGGCATCGCGCTGACACCCGAAAACGGCACCCGGATTCGCGGCCGGATCGCGATCATGCCGGAATCGCCCGGCCTCTATGAGCGGCTCAGCGTAGTCGAGAACCTGGCGTACTTCGCCGGCCTCTACGAAGCACCCGATCCCGCCGAACGCATAGCGGACGCGCTCGCTTCAGTGAACCTGACCGACCGCGCAGCGCAGCTGTGCGGGACCCTGTCGAAGGGGCTGCGGCAGCGCGTCAGCTTGGCGCGCGCCCTGCTCGGCAATCCCCAAGTGTTGTTCCTGGATGAACCAACCTCGGGACTGGACCCCGTAGCAGCACATGACGTGCACGAGCTGATCGAGCAGCTCCGCGGTCGCGGAGTCACCGTGTTCCTCACCACTCACCGACTCGAGGAAGCGGAGCGGCTCTGTGACCGCGTCGCGATCCTCAACACCACGTTGCGGATCATCGGACGACCCGATGAGCTGCGTCAGCGGGTGTTCGCGACGAGTCTGCGGGTCACAACCCGGCAGCCGCTCGACCGACCGGACGCCGTGTTCATCGGTCTGCCCGCTGTTCAGGCCTGGCGCGAGGACGAATCCGGGGGCTATCTCCTGACCGTGACCGATACTGCCATCGCGGCCCCGGCAGTCACCCGGGCCTTGGTCGCTGCCTGCGCCGACGTGCTGTCGATCAGCGAAGTGGCGCACAGTCTGGAGGATGTCTACCTTCGTCTCATCGGCCCCAGGCCGGCCGACACGGACCGGGGAGCAGCCTCGTGAGCCGATTCAACCTGCGTCGGGTCGGCGCGATCACGGGCAAAGAGCTACGTGAATACCGGCGGAACCGGTCCCTGATCGCAGGGATGACGATCATTCCCGCGGTGTTCCTGATCACCCCGTTGATTCAGGTGTTCACGGCGAGTCCCACCGATCTTCGGCGCGGGGACTGGCTGTTGTACATGCTTGGCATCCCCGCCGTGGTTCCCACGGTGATCGCCGCCTATGCCATCGTCGGCGAGCGTCAGCAACACACCCTCGAACCCGTCCTCACCACGCCAGTGCGTCGCGACGAGTTCCTGCTCGGCAAGGCCCTCGCCGCACTCGTCCCCTCAATGGTGGTCTCCTACCTGGTCTTTGCCCTCGTCGTCGCCGTGATCGCAGGGTTCGCCGATCCCGACTCCGCCACTGCAGTATTGCGAGGATCAGCGATCCTGGCCCAGATCGCCTTCACCCCGCTGATAGCTGCCTGGTCGATCTGGATCGGTATCGCCATTTCCGCGCGGTCGCGTGACATCCGCGTCGCCCAGCAACTCGCAATTCCCGCGAGTCTGCCCTCCTTCGCAGTGGCCCTCCTGGTTGCCATGAACGTCATACCGGCCACGGTCCCCACTGCTTGCATCCTCGCCGCCGTCCTCATCGGTCTCAACGTGCTCGGGTGGAGGATCAGTGCCGCCCTGCTGAACCCTGAGCGGCTGATCACGAGATAGTCACCGCCGGCGCCGGCGTCACTGCAAGGCAGAGGTAAGCCGCATCACGGACTCTGCATAGCGCCTGAGCACCGAACGCGCCGGCCATTGCTCGGCATCCAGGACGCTGCTGCGCGAGCGATAGTCGGCGATCACGTCACGGACCTCGTCCACGATGTCGCCGCCGTAGGCCAGCAGGCTGATCTCGTAGTTCAGCCCGAAGGAGCGCATGTCCATATTCGACGAGCCCATGACAGCGATCTCATCGTCCACCAAGAAGCACTTGGTGTGCAGCACCTCGGGAGCGGGGTAGCGGTAGATCCGCACCCCTGCGTCCAGCAACGCCTGGTAATAGGACGATTGGGCCCTGTCGACCATGAACTGATCGGCTACCTCGCTCACATAGAGCTCGACGGCGACACCGCGGTACGCAGCGGTGGTGATAGCCGCCAGCAGTGACTCGTCCGGCACGAAGTACGGGCTGACGATCGCGAGCCGCCGAGTCGCGAAATACATCAGTGAAGCAAAACTGCGCAGGTTGGGATCGGTGCGAAAACCTGGACCCGACGGAATCAGCTGCACAGCGCTCACCTCACCGCCAATGGGGCGCCGCGGTCCGTGCAAAGTAGGCAGCAGATGCTCGGCGAGGACGGTGTCGTCGTCCGAGCTGCGATAGGCATGCATGTCGACAATTTCGCCCGACTCGGTATACCAGTCGACAATGAAGACGGCCTCGATCGATGACACGACCTCGCCCGCCAGCTCGATGGTGATGTCGTTCCACAGACGCCCGATCTTCTGGTTCTTGGGCGAGCCGTAGGAAGCCGCGATCATGTTCTGCGAACCCATCACTGCAACTCGTCCGTCGACGACGAGCAGCTTGCGGTGATTGCGCAGGTCAATCCGGCGCATCTTTCCTTGTAGCGGCAGGAACGGCAGCATCAGATGCCATTCGATGCCGGCTGCGGTCAGGCCTTTGAGCATGCGATGGAAACCGCGATACTTGCGCGAACCGATGTGGTCGAGCAGCACCCGTACCGTCACCCCACGCTTGACGGCGTCCTCCAGCGCCACGAAGAAACTCTCGGTCGCCTCGTCCCGCGCCACGATATAGATCTCGACGTGGACGGTCTCGGTCGCCGATTCGACAAGCTGAGTCATGCGGTCGATGCTCGCCTGGTAGTCGAGAATCACCCCGTGGTTGACCGCGCTCACCATCGGCAGCGAGGTCAGCGACCGCGCGAGTTCGACGATGCCCTCCAGTTCGGAAGGCAGCGTCACCGACTCAGGAGAGTTCGGAACCCCATCGGTGCCCAACTCAAGCAGTCGATTCGCTTGCGCCTGGATGCGTGCGCGCCGGCCGCTGACGTAGGGACTGCCGAGAATGAGAAAGATCGGCACCCCGACGAGAGGGATGAACAAGATGAGCAGCAGCCAGGCCATTGAGGACGACGGTCTGCGATTCTCCGGTATCACACCGATCGCGATGATCTTGATGATGTACTCAACAACAACGAGCACGGTCGTGCCTGCGAGAACCCCGGTCATGCGCTGGTCGTGCTCCTTCGAGTCGGTCGGATGTCATGGATGAGCCTAACCGGCGCGGCTGCGCACTGTGCTCATCCACGCACTCTGCGGCCAGACAGAAAGTGAACGCGATGACGAAAATCATCTTCCTCGATGTGGACGGCACCCTCGTCGACTATTCGAATCGGCTACCTGAATCCGCGGTGCGTGCCGTCCGGCTCGCCCGGCAGGCAGGCCACCTGGTCTATCTGACGACCGGACGCAGCCGAGCCGAAATGTACCCGGAGCTCTGGGATATCGGCGTCGACGGGATGATCGGCGGCAATGGCTCGTATCTGGAGCACCACGGCGAGGTCGTCATGCACCAGACGTTGACGCTGGCCGAATGCACCGCCATCGTCGACTGGCTGAATGACCGCGGATTGGCGTTCTACTTGGAGGCCAATTCGGGTCTCTACGCCAGCCGGAATTTCAGGACCGCCGCGCTGCCCGCCGCCCGCGCGTACGTCACGGGCAAAGGGGTCGCAGACGCATCGCAGCTCGATATCGAGAGTGTTTTTCCGGAGATGATCTACGACGCCGATCTGTACCGTGATGATCTCAACAAGATCAGCTTCGTCCTCGGTGGCTATCAGGATTTCGTGGACGCCAAGGCGGCCTTCCCGCAGCTCACGGCCGGCACTTGGGGCGGACGAGGCTCCCATGCACTCTTCGGGGATCTTGGCGTCGCCGACATCGACAAGGCGCACGCCGTCGATCTGCTGCTGCAACACCTCGGTGCTGATCGGGCCGACACGATCGCGGCAGGCGACGCGGCTGTCGACATCCCGTTGCTGGAGTACTGCGCCGTCGGAGTCGCGATGGGCAACGCGCCCGACGAGATCAAGTCAATCGCAGACTATGTCACCGATGATGTCGAGGTCGATGGGCTCTATAACGCCTTCGACCACCTCGGTCTACTCGGGAGTAACGGATGAGGGCTCCTGGTCGACGTCATCGCAGCGAGCACTGAAGACCTTGCGGAACGCCTCAAGAACCACCAGCAGCCCGGCGACCAGCACGCCCGTACCCACAGTGAAGATGACCCGCTGGATATCGGCGGACGCCAAATTGTCACCCGCTGCGTTCACCAAGATGACGCCCGCCGTCAGCCAGAACGCGAAGCGTGCATACGAAGCCTTGAGCGTGATCAATGCCATCGAATGAACCGCCGCGACCACGCCGATGAGCACAAGTACCGTGTCCCAGGGAACAACGACCGCGATTACTCCGGCTGCCAAGGCACCGGCGATCGTCCCTACCGAGCGGTCAACGATGCGCTTCCTGGTCTGAGAAATGACCGGACTTTGGACCATCAGGACCGTCAACTGCATCCAACCGGCCATCGTGCCCACCAGCCAGACAGCCGAGATCCAGGTCGTCAGACCCAGCGTCAGCGCGAGTCCGATTCCATAGAGCAACGCTTGGGTACGTCCGATCGGCGTGGCATCGAGCGTCGGCAGTCTCTTTCCGAGCAGCGCCACGACGACCAACGCCCACAGGCCCCCCAGAAGCACCATCGCTATAGGCAGCAGCACTCGTCCCGCCCCTTGTGATGTCCAGCCAACTCCGGGAAGCAGGATCGGCGGCGCGGTAAGCATCGTGGTCTGCAGCACGACTGTCTGAACCCCGACCATGCGCCAGCCGCGCTCGGCGACCAGCCCGATCACGAGCCCGGCCACCACCATTACCAAGGTGATGGCCCATGGCCGTGCCCCGGCCAACTCGACAAGGCCGATGAGCAGCGCTGCTGCCACCGCCGTATAGGCGAGCAGGCGTCTGTCGTAGAGACAGGCCACGACACTCGGCACGACACCGGCAAGCAGGATCGGTGCGGCCGCCGAGAGCGGTGTGAACGCCACGACTATCGAGGGGACCGAGCACACCAAGACGAGCACGCCAACGGCACCGCCGACGCGCACGGTCTCGTTGGTCTTCATCCCCGGTCTTTCTGCGACGGCAGCCATACTTCTGCTGAACTGAGCATAGACAGTGACGACACCCTGCTAACGCAGTTTCTCGAGTCGCGCGGCTCCCTCCCGGATCACGTCCTCACGTTTGCAGAAGGTGAAGCGCAGCAGCGATCGGTAGTCCGCGGCATGCTCGGGACGCACGAAGGCCGTCGCGGGTACACCGACCACGCCCACGGTTGACGGCATCCTGCGGGACAGCTCGGTCGCATCCGGATAACCCAGCGGGGCGGTATCGGCCAGCACGAAATAGGTGCCCTTTGGCGAAAAGACGCGGAAACCGGCCTGCTGAAGAGCGTCGACGAGCAGGTCGCGCTTGTGTTGCAGCGTCGCGGCGATTCCGGCATAGAACTCGTCCGGAAGGCGCAGCCCGGTGGCGATGGCGGGCTGGAAGGGCGCCCCGTTCACGTAGGTCAGGTATTGCTTGACCGTCAGAATCGCCGTGATGATCTCGGATGATGCCACCGCCCATCCGATCTTCCAACCGGTGGTCGAGAAGGTCTTGCCCGCCGAGGAGATCGTGACGGTGCGCTCCCTGGCACCGGGCAGGGTGGCGACCGGGACGTGCCGGGCATCGTCGAAGACGAGATGTTCGTAGACTTCGTCGGTCACGATGAGGGCGTCATGCTCTGCGGCGAGATCGACAATTCGCTGCAAGGTCTCGCGATCGAAGACGGTGCCGGTGGGGTTGTTGGGGTCGTTCACGATGATCATCCGCGTCTTAGCCGTGAACAGGCGGGCAAGCTCGTCCGGATCGGGCTGAAAGTCCGGGGCCCGCAGCCCCACCGTGACATGACGCGCCCCCGCCAGGCCGATCGCCGCAGCATAGGCGTCGTAGAAGGGCTCGAAGGTGATGACCTCATCGCCCGGTCGGGTCAGCGCCAGCACAGTGGCCGCGATGGCTTCGGTCGCGCCCGCCGTGACGATCACTTCCGTGTTGGGATCGACGTCCAACCCGTAGAAGCGCCGCTGATGCTCGCTGATGGCTTCGAGCAGATCGGCTTCGCCGCGACCCGGCGGATACTGGTTCGCGCCTCGGTCGATGGCCGCCTTCGCCGCCTCGAGCACCTCTCGAGGGCCGTCCTCATCGGGAAAGCCCTGCCCGAGATTGATGGCATCGAATTGCCGGGCCATGGCCGTCATCTCGGCGAAGATCGTGGGGGAGGGCAGGCCGGTGGGCCCGAGCAGACCCGCGAAGGCCGCGACTCGCCGCCACGGCCCGTCCAGACCCGGACGAGTAGTGGGACGCACAAGCGATGAGCTGGACATGATTCCTCTGGGTCGACTGGGCTCAGTTTATTCCAGCCGCCAGGCGCAGATCAGGTGCGGCATGATACGGGCCATTTCGGCCGATGAGTCCTGCGAACCCCGCGGCCCTAAGCCTAAACGTGCAGCCGCTTGGCCAGTTCGTGACGCACATCCGCCTGCCGCGTGGCGCGCAGGAAGAGCAGCGCCAGCAGGCTGACCAGCACGCAGACAGCCGACGGCAGCGCGTTCGTTACCCAGCCAAGGACCAAGAAACCGATCGGAACCAATCCCAGCAGCATCGTCAACCCGCTGTAGACGATGTGCTCGCTCACCTCGACATGCATCGCCCAGACCGCGATCATCAACGCCACGATCGAAAATGCGCAGACGATCGGCACCGCGTATGTCAACGACCAGCGCTGCCAGCCGGTCAGGTAATCCCAGTAGACGCAGACCAGGCTGATCAGAACCACCAGATAGACGGTTCCCTTTGCGATGTTCCGCCGCTTACGAAAGGCCATCATCACCACCAGCCACATCGCGGTCACGCCCAACCAAACCGACCTCAGTACTCCGATGCCACTCGGGCCGTGACTAAAAAGCAACTGTGCCAGAAACGATGCCAGGATCACCACGAGAGAGATCAAGAAGACCACCCGCAGCACGCGCTGACGCGAGAAGCTGAGGGGGATGGCCGGCAACGGGCTCGGGGCGGCAGTACCGGTCAGCACGGCGCCGCATAGCGGGCAGGTCGTCCAATCGCCTTCGATGTCGACCGAGCAATCAGGACAATGCCTCATCATTCGACTCCTGACAGTTCGTCCTCGGTCACCCGGGCCGCCGCAATCGTGACATTCACCTGCTGCGAGGTCAGCAACCGGACGAACTCCCTGATGTGGTCGGTCTCACTGAACGGCGAGGTGAAGCACACGGTGAGCAGGCCTGCGTGCGACACCGCACAGAATTGCGGACGAACCGCCGAGACCTGCAGCAACACGCGTCCGACATGGGAATCGACCGGGTCGGGCAACCGCACCAGGCCCAGATTCGAGATGGCGACAGTCAGGCTGCGGTTGTTGCCACGGTTGATCAATCCGAGAACCACGTCTTTGAGGACGCGCGGCAAGATCCTCAGCGCCGGCATCCGTTCGAGCCGGATGAATCGTCGCAGCTTCTTCTCAAGAGCCTGCGGGGTGACCTTCGTGCGGAACTGAGCCTCCAATTCCTGGCAGGCCGAGCCGAGATCATCCGATCCGTCGCCGTAGCTGTGTTCGAGGCGCAGTGTCGCAAAGAAGTTGCGCGGCGATGTCGAGGGAAAGAACTGGCGCAGATTCACCGGCACAGAGGCCGTGAGGGTACGCGCGGCGCCCAGGCCACCCGATGACAGCCGGATCGACTCGAAGAACAGCGCCGTCAGATAGATCGTCAGCGACACTCCCTGTGCACGGGCCAAGGCGAGCACCTGACCTGCGGGCATGGTCAGCTCAACGACACGGGTGCGGTTGTCCGGGGTGCGGGTTCCCTTGACCCGGTAGATCTTGCGCCCGTCCGAATGGGATCGCACGTTCTCGTCGCGCGAGTCCGAGGCCGATAGACCGGTGCCCGTCCGGACGCTGAGCACCGGGGCTGTTGCCGCTCCACTGAACTTGGCTTCGGCTTCGGACACCTTGCGACGCGGACGACGACGAAAGTACTCGGCGAAGCTGTCGACAGCCAGACCGTGCGTCGATTCCGACTCATCGATCACCGGACCGGCGTCCGCTTCGGTAACCGGATCATCTTGGGGAAGGTCATCCGGATACCGCAGCCGGGCATATTCGGCCACCAGATCGGAGAGGAACCACAACGCCCCGGTGCCATCCGACAGAGCATGAAATATCTCAAGGATGATGCGTTTGCGGTAGTAGATCACCCGGAATAGCAAGGTGCGCCGGTCGGGCTGATAGATCGGAGCGCAACTGAATTCCTCGTCTGCGGTCACCACCGGACGCAGATCACTGTCTTGCAGGTAGTACCAAAATATGCCGCTCCGCAGCACCGCATGGTAGAGCGGATAGCGGTCGTAGGTCGCGTCCAGGGCTTCCTGCAAGAGCCGTGGATCAACATCGCAATCCATTTCGGCGCTCATCCTGAATACTTTGGGGTCGGCCTCGCTGCGTGACGCAAGAAAGATATTGGACGCGTTGTCGAGACGTACCCACGCCCAGCGGGCCATTATGTTCCTTCGGCTTCCACAACCGACTCCGCCTCGGCCTCCTCGAGATCACCGTTGAGGAAGGAATTGATCACCGCATAGCCCTCGCGCAGCGACTTCGAGAAGCGGGGCAGCGCGATGAACCCATGCAGTGCCCCGTCGACCCGGTGAATCCGCACCTCGTTACCGGCTTCGGCCAGCGCGAGCCCGTATGCCTCCCCCTCGTCGCGAAGCAGATCCAGTTCCGCGGTGATCATCAGGGTCCTGGGCTGCCTGGAGAAGTCGGTGGCCATCAGCGGGGCGACCCGCATGTCGCGACGTGTCCCGGGATCGGGGACATAGAGCTCCATATACTCCCGGACTTCGGTGTCGGTCAGCCGGTAGTCGGTGCCATGGTTACGCACCGAGGCGAAAGGCGAGGTCTGCGGATTGTGGTCCCAATAGGTCACCGGATAGAGCAGGATCTGCCTGCTGACACCCCGATGCCGGTTCTCACGCAGCAGCAACGAAACCACGGCGGCGAGGTTGGCTCCGGCCGAGTCACCGATGAGGACGATCTTGTCGGGGTCATCGATCTCGGCGATCAGAGGATCATCCAAGAGCAACTTGGTGACCTGGTAGCAGTCGTCCAGACCGGCCGGGAAAGGATGCTCCGGTGCCAGCCGGTAGTCCACCGATACCACGACGCAGCCGGTCAGATCGGCCATCGTCGCACAGGCCGGCGTGTAGCTCTCGATGTCGCCGGTGACCCAGCCACCACCGTGGAAGAAGAGCAGAAGCTCGTCTCGCAGTTTCTCCTTGGGAAGGAAGACGCGCGCCGCGATGATGTGGCTGCCGTCCTCAGAAGTCATCTGGCGATCGAGGGCCTGGTAGCGCTGCGCCGGCAGTGCGGCCATCTGGCGCTGCAACCGACGCATCTTCTCGTAGTCTTCGCGAACATCGACGCGCGGTGCGGCGAAGAGGCGCAGAACCGCTTGGAACAGCCGGTTCACGGGCGATCGATACTGTCGGGACCGGACGGTGTCATGTGGTCAGCCTACGTCAGCCCGGACGCCAAATGCCGCTATCAAGACGGCCTTGCGACCAGGACGCCACCATCGCCGACGGCAGGCGCGCAGACATGTCGCCGATACCGACCACTCGACGCAACGGCTCGCGTCATACTAGGGCGATGAGCAAGAAAGAGCCCGAATCTCTCGCGCCTGTGCTGCGCTGCCCAGCTGGTCGGGTCGACGTCCGCGATTTCGATCCCGACGCGATTCCCGGGTATCCCAAGCGCAAGGACAAGGACGATGGCCAGGATCTTCGCGAAGAACTCGAGCCGCTGATGGACGATCTGCAGGAGCGGCTGTTCGCCGCAGGCACCAGAGATGCTCAGGCGCCGAAAGTATTGCTCGTCCTGCAGGGTCTCGACACGGCAGGCAAGGGCGGCACCATCAGGCACGTCATCGGCATGATGGATCCACAGGGCGTCCACATTCATTCGTTCAAGAGACCCACTGAGGAAGAGCGTGCTCATGACTTTCTCTGGCGCGTCGAACGCCAACTGCCTCGCAGCGGGCAGGTCGGCATCTTCGACCGCTCACACTACGAGGACGTGCTCGTCCAGCGGGTCGACCAGCTCGCCCCGGCCACCGAGATCGAGCGCCGCTACGGTGCCATCAACGATTTCGAGGCCGGCCTGGTCACGTCGGGCACGGTAATCGTCAAGTGCTTCCTCAACATCTCGCGTGGCGAGCAGAAGAAGCGGCTCGCCGAGCGGCTTTCGAATCCCGAAAAGTTCTATAAGTACAACCCCGGCGATGTGAGTGTCGCGTCGAAGTGGGACGCCTATATGGATGCCTATTCGATCGCGCTGAGCCGCTGCAATACCGATGCGGCGCCCTGGCACGTGGTGCCCGCCAACCGTAAGTGGTACCGGAACTGGGCAATTACGCATCTGATCATCGAAGCGATGGGCAGCTTGAAGCTCGGCTGGCCGGAAGCCGATTTCGATGTGAAGGCCGAACGCAAACGTGTCGAGGCCTTGGCGTCCAGGTAGCCGGTACCGCCGCGGATCGCCACCGGCAGTAGTCTTGCCTCGATGACGAACACCCGCGCCGAGGCCGCTTACCGGCGTTCTCTCGCGGCCTTCAAGAACCCCACCCTTGACCTCTTGGGTGGCCGATATGCCCCTTTCGTCGTCGCCATGCTCTCGATCGTCTTCACCGCGGACCGGCCTGCGGTGGCGGTCGCCGACGCACACGCCGAGATCGCCGAGGCGATCGATCAGCTCCGGGCGGCCGGTTACGACGAGGACGAGCTAAGGCTACCGAGCGGCACCGCCCGCGAGATCTGCCGGTACTGGGTGAAGGTGGGCTGGCTGGTTCCGCAGATCGAGGACGATATCGAGGTCTACCGGCTCTCCGCCCACGCGGTCGGCGCGCTGGAGATCGCCGGACGCACCGGTGGCGGCGGCACCCGAGTGTCCAGGTCGCGCGTCCGCACCCTGCTGGAAGCCGTCGAAGAACTCGCACAAACCGCTGAGACCGACCCGCAGGCCCGGCTGGCCAGACTTCGAGACGAGAAGGCGGCCCTCGAGGCCGAGATCGCACAGCTGGAGGCCGGCGATCCGATCGAGTCTCTCGACGACGAGCAGCTGCTGGAGGAGGCGGAGAACGTCGTCCATCTGGCTCGCGAGCTGCCCGCCGACTTCTCCCGGGTCGCCGAATCGATTAAGGCGATCCAGCGCGACATCGTCACCAGCCTGCGGCAAGATGTGCGTCCCACCGGTGAGGTGTTGCGCGAGTATCTCGAGCGCGGACAGCACGTCATGCAGTCCACCCCGGGCGGCCGGGCGTTCGCCGGCGCGCTGCGGCTGATCGGTGACCCCGAGCAGATCGACCGGCTCGCCACCCGGTTGCATGCGCTGCTCTCGCAGCCTTTCGCGGCTCGGATGGACGCCAACCAACGTGGCGAGTTGGCCGCCATCGGACGGCGCGTCGAACAGGGAGTCGACGAGGTGTTGACCGCCCAGCGCCGAGCATCGCATGTCATCACTGCCCAGGTGCGCACCCATGACCCGATCCGCGATCGTCAGGTGGACGATCTGCTGCGCGAGGTGATGTCTGGGCTGCAATCGTGGATGCAGGTCTCTTCGCCCGCCGACCGGGTCCGGCCGCTGCGCAAGTTTCCCGTCGCAGATATCGGCCATCTGCGCCAGTCGATCAGCGATATCCGTCCGCCCGGCGCGCCGGCCCCGCTGAATGCTGCCGGCGATGTGGAGTTTGCGGAGGCGGACGCGCATTCGTGGGGTGGCCCGCACTACAAGGAACTCGAGCAGTACGTGGCGAGCTTGTCCGAGGACTTCGATCTGGCTACGGCATTCGAGGCGGCTGATACCGAAACCCGACGTCCGGTCGATCTGCTGGGTCTGCTGGAAATCGCCCATCGCAATGGCATGACCGAAAGCGATGCCGTCTCGATTGTCGAAGCCCACCGACCTGATGGCAGCACCCGCCGGTTCGCCTTCGGCGCTGTGACCGCACGAACCGCAAACGGGGAGACCGATGACTGAGCCCGCGCTGTCCCCAGATTCCGGCATCGCGCTCGACGCGACTCCAGATGGTGGTTTCATCGACCCGGTCGCGATGGAGAACGATCAAGAGGGCCTTTTCCCCGGTGATCGCGGGGTACTCGATGCGGACGAGCGGCGGCTGCTGGTGCGGCTCTTGAAGAGCCGCTTCCTGGTGGCCGACCGCAACCGCGACGATTGGGCTGTATTGCTGAACAGCAGGCTGCGGATCGAATCGCATCTCAACGATCTCTTCGTCCGGCTCATTGTCGACCATGAACGAGGCGTTGCCTACAAGGAGCAGATTCGATCGGACGACGCCGAGATCCCCATCCTGCTACGCGACGACGCCTATTCACGGGCCGAGACCTTGGTCCTGGTGCATCTGCGCACCGTCTATCAACGCGAATCGACCGCGGGGGAGCCGGCGGCGCTGCTCGACGTGGAGGAGATCGAGCAGACCGTGCTCACCTACTTCTCGCACTCCGACGGCAACACCGCGAGGCGACAGAAGGCCATTCGTAACGCCATCGCCCGGCTGGAGCGCGACGGCCTCCTGGAGGAGAAGTCCGAGGGACGCTATCGGATCAGTCCGCTGGTGGAGATCGTGCTGAGCTCGGCGCGCCTGCGAGAGCTGAGCGATTGGCTTCGCGAGCAGGCCGCCCATCGGGTGCAGGGCGAGAACGTGGCACCGGCAGCCGATTTCGAAGCCGAGGAGTTAGACGACCCTGAAGCCGATGATCGCGA
>NZ_JAVTWX010000014.1:0-2427 GCF_032229645.1 Brooklawnia sp. | reverse complement strand
GCCGATGATCGCGACCAGGACGACGAGGCGGCCGTTCGGGAGACAACGGAGGCAGCGCTATGACAATGCTGGATACCCTTTTCGGCCTCATTCCGGCCGCCTCCCGGGGCCAGCAATGGCTTGCCGAAGACCTGCAGCTGGTCAACTGGGGTGGCTATGACGGGGCGCACCGCGTCCGCTTCTCACCTACCGCGACTCTGCTCTGTGGGGGTTCGGGGTCGGGCAAGTCGACCCTGATGGACGCCTATATCGCCTTGATGATGCCGCACACGACGCCATTCAACGGGGCCTCGAACGGCGGTGTGCTGGGGCGTCCGCGGGGTAGCGAGCAGCGCAACATCATCTCGTACGGGCGCGGCAAGCTGGACGAATCGCGCACCGAGGACGGCACCAAGATGCGGGTGCTGCGGGGGGACGGCTGCGACACCTGGACTGCGGTCGCGATGACCTGGGTCGATCGCGATCTGACCCGGTTCACCGCTGTGCGCGCCTGGTATATCCCGGCCACCGCGCGAATCCTGGACGACACCGTCCGGGTGCGGGCCACTATCGACGGGCCGTTCGATCTGCGCGAGTTGGAGGAGGCGGCCGTCCAGCACCTCGGAGATGCCGCTGTGCGGGCCGCGGGTCTGGCGACGCTAGGCACCGACCGGGAGTTTTCGGCGAAGCTGCATGCGACGCTGGGCATCGGGGCGTCCGGTGCGGGCTCCAAGGCGATGAGCCTGCTGGCTCGCATCCAGGCCGGGCAGCAGATCACCACCGTCGATGAGCTCTACAAGCGCATGGTGCTGGAGGAACCCGAAACCCTCGCCACTGCGGATGCGGTCGTCGAGCACTTCGACGAACTGGAGGGTACCCGCCGGCGGATGGTCACCGCACGGCAGCAGGTGCATGCGCTGGAGCCGATCCGCGATCTGAAGACCAAAATGGCGTCAGCGGCCAACCGGCTGCGGCTGATCGACGAGGTTGGCCGGTTCGGTGACTCCGACTCGTTGGCCGCCCTGTGGCAGGCGAGCCGCCGCCTCGAACTGCTACGTGAGGTGGAGGCCGAATCGCGCGACCGCAAGCGCGCAGCTGACGAGCTGATCCGCGAAGCCGAGACCCGTGCCACCGCTGCTCAGGTCGAGCACGACGGTCTCGCCGAGGTCTTGCGTACCTCTGGCGGTGACCGCTTGGAGACCGCCCAGCGCGAATTACGCGGCGTCGAAACACGACTGGTTCGGGTGCAGCGTGACCTTGACCGCCTGCACGATGCCGTGGCGGTCGTGCAGGCCGATCGTCCGAGGTCGGCCACGCAGTTCGCGGCCTTGCTGCAAAGAGCAGAGGACTCGCTGGCCGATGCCGCTGCCAAAGCCACGGCCCGGGACGTCTTCGCCGCGGCCAGAGCCCAGCAGCAGGCAATCGAGCAGGAAGTCGCCGCGCTGGAGGCCGACCGCTGCCAGGCAGAACGGCGACGCGGCAATATACCCACCGAACTGGATACCTCGCGCATTCAGTTGGCGGCCGCCGCCGGGCTGGGTCCCGAAGAACTGCCATTCGTCGGTGAACTGGTGGAGGTACGCACCGAGTTCGAGCCGTGGCGCGAGGCATTCAACCTTGCCCTCGGCGGGTTCGCGACGACGGTCCTGATCGACACGGGCCGGCTGGCCGACTTCCGCAGCGCGATCAACTCGGTCCGTACGCCGGTCCGCGTCCGTTTCGAGGGCGTACACACCGGTCTTTCCCGCGCCAGACATCTGGACGACCGGACACTGCCGGGCAGGCTGGACTACCGCGCGACCCCGTTCACCGGATGGCTGGAAGAACGCCTCGAGAAGCGGTTCGGCTTCGTCTGCGTCGTGGAGGCAGCCGAACTCGCGCAGCATCCGATGGCGGTGACCATCGCCGGCCAGATCTCTCACGGCAATCGCGGTGAGCACGGCGGTCACGGTCGCAAGAACGTGCTCGGCTTCTCGAATCAGCGTTATCTGTCCGACCTCGCCGACCAGATCGATCGGGCCCGCGTCCGCCTGGTGGAAGCGATCGAGACCGCAGGTTCGGCGGTTGCCGCCCTCGATGCGTTCGAAACTCGAGGTCTCGCATTCCGGGCTATCTGTGACCTCAGCTGGGAGCAGGTCGATCTCGCTGCCGTCGAGGCCGAGCGCGACCGTTGGTCGTCCGTCATCACGGAGGTGACCTCGGGTAATCCTGAGATCGCTCGGCTGCGTGCCCAGATCGCGAAGGCAAGAGACACGGTCGACCGCCTGCAGCAGAAGGTCGGGCGTGCCAAGCAGCAGAGCGAGCAGGCAGACGAGCAATGGGCCGCGATCATGGATCAGGTCGATCAGGCCGAAGACATCTTGCAGGCTGCCCAAGACGCCGGACGAGTGCTCACCGCCGAACAACAGGACTATCTCGACGCGTGCTTCGATCTGGTCGGACCGGGCC
>NZ_JAVTWX010000013.1:17891-19484 GCF_032229645.1 Brooklawnia sp. | reverse complement strand
CTGAACCCGCTGATTAAGAGTCAGCTGCTCTGCCAGTTGAGCTAGCGGTGCGCGCGAGAAATAACTGTAGCGCAACTCCCCAGCGATGTGAAATCGCGCGGCAGCCTCACAGATAGAGCCCGGTCTCACCATTCTGAACGCGTTCCGCAGCCACCGCGTGCACATCGCGTTCCCGCAGCAGCAGGTAGGTCTTGCCCTGCAACTCGACCTCGGCCCGCTCGGCGGGATCGAAGAGCACCCGATCGCCGAGCTTTACGGTGCGCACGCTGGACCCGATGGCCAAGACCTTTGCCCAGGCGAGCCTGCGTCCCATCTGAACGGTTGCGGGAATCAGGATGCCCCCGGTGCTGCGCCGCTCGCCCGCCTCATCGTCCGCATCCACCAGAATCCGGTCATGGAGCATCCGAATCGGGAGCACCGAGAGACTCGATTCGCCCGCGCCGGCTTTCGGTGCTCCCTCCGGGTCACCGTCGAGGTCCGGGTTTTCGCTGCCCTGGCCCTCTGGGCTCACTTGGTGACCTTCCGGAAGAGACCAGAAACCCCTGTAGCAACCCCGACAGCAGCCACAACACCCACGGCGATCAGCGCGATGGTGCCGATGTGATCCCAGCGGACGCCAGCCTCGTCCACAAAGTAACGGCGCGTCTCGTCGACGGTGTCGTAGATGGCCTGCTTCGTATCCTTGACAGTCTTCTTGACCTCGTCTTCGGCATGGTTCTTGATCGCTGTCGGGTGTACCTCCGACACCAGACCCGCAATGCCGACAGTCATTGCATGCCGTGAAGCGGCGATGTCAGCCCGGATCTGCTCCGGCGTACGTTCCCTCGAGGCCACGATGCCCTCCCGATTGTCCGATGGTCACTGCGGAACTCAGCCTATTCCCTCCGCGCGGCTCGTTGCACGATCTACGGATGCCGCACTGTTCATCGAATGTCACTAATGTGAGGCACATGAGTCAACTGGTTACTGGAGAGGCTGCGCCTGCCTTCACCCTGCCCGACGCGGACGGGAAGCTGGTGTCGCTTTCGGACTTCGCCGGACGCAAAGTAGTCGTCTACTTCTATCCCGCGGCGATGACGCCCGGATGCACCACACAAGCCGTCGATTTCACCGATGCGCGTGACGACTTCCTGCATGCCGGCATCGACGTGATCGGCGTCTCACCGGATGCTCCCGACAAGCTGGCCGTATTCCGCGAGCGCAAGGGGTTGAAGGTCACGCTCCTCTCGGACGAATCCCGCGAGACTCTGCATAGTTATGGTGCCTGGGGCACGAAGGTGCTGTATGGCAAGTCGCTGGAGGGTGTACTACGTTCGACTTTCCTGATCGACGTGGACGATCAGGGCGAAGGCACGATTGAGCTCGCTCAGTACAACGTCCGCGCAACCGGCCATGTCGACCGACTCCGGCGCGACCTGGGGTTGCTGCACTTGTAGACTGGGCCCGCTTCCCCGCTTGGGGTTGCGCCGGAGTGGTGGAATTGGCAGACACGCAGGATTTAGGTTCCTGTGCCCGCAAGGGCGTGAGAGTTCGAGTCTCTTCTCCGGCACAGACGATTGAGACGAGCGGGCTGCGAGCTTGCTCGCGAGTCCC
>NZ_JAVTWX010000013.1:0-17791 GCF_032229645.1 Brooklawnia sp. | reverse complement strand
ACATCGCCCCTCCCGCGATCGTGTATCTATAGAGCCCGTCATGGGTTTTGGAACTCCACGACCGGCTCGAGGCCGGTCCAAGCCAGCAGATCGAGTAGAACCAGAGCCCGACACGGACCCCAGCCCGACACGATCCGCGTCCGCGGAGGCGATGGAAAGCCCGCTCGAATTCGTCAGGACGACGGCTGCAAACAACACGAACCCACAACACTCAACGCCCGATTCAGGGGTATTTGGTGCCCACTTCGACAGGAACGCCGAGAAGCCTTTGACACCCTTGCGACCAGCGGAATTGCCGTGTTAGGTTGCCGTCTGAGCCAACCAGCTCACCCCGGATGGTTACTCCTGAGAGGTAGGCCTGAGCCGTACCGATACCGCGTGCGTCTCGGGCCTTTCGAATCCCAGGACCGGGCCCGGTAGTACGCACTTGAGGAACTGCTATGGAGTCAAAAGTCGGGCAATCGTCCGCCGAACAAATCGTCACCAACTCTGGTGGCTCAGGGAACATCGAGAGTCTCACGCACTGCGCGACTCGCCTTCGCTTTCAGTTGAGAGACGCCTCGCTGATCGACCAAGCAGCTTTGGAGAAGGTCCCGGGCGTGATGGGCGTCGTTCCACAAAGCGGTAACCGTTTGCAGGTGGTCATCGGCGGCGCAGTGCAGTCGACGTTCGCCGACATCATGGCGCTGCCGTCCATGAAGTCGATCGGCAAGGGCACCTCATCGGATGCCGATGTCAAGGCTGCGGCCAGGGCCGGTGGCCCTCGCGGCAAGGTCGCCTGGCTGGACAGTTTCTTCGAGTACCTCTCCGACTCGTTCAGGCCGCTACTGGGCGTGCTGCTGGGCGCCTCGCTGATCATCGCCTTCGCGGCAGTTCTCGACGCTCTGGGCGTCGTCGACTTCCGTGCGACCGACAAGCCTGCGACCTGGGTCTTCGTCGACGCCATGTGGCGCGGCGTCTTCTACTTCCTGCCGATCATGGTCGCCTACAACGCCTCCAAGAAGCTGAACGTGGACCCCTGGGTCGGTGCCGCGATCATGGGTGCCCTGATGACGCCCGAATTCGTGAGCCTCAACGATCCGGAGCGCTTCCCCAGCACGGTCTGCACGATCAACCAGACTTTGGGCAGCCAGTCGTGTGTGGCCGATATCTTCGGGCTGCCGATGCAGTTGAACGACTACTCCGGCCAGGTCTTCGTCCCGCTGATTATGGTCGCAATACTCGGCCTGCTCTATAAGGGACTCAAGAAGATCTTCCCGGAGAACGTTCAGATGGTCTTCGTGCCGTTCTTCTCACTGGCCATCATGATCCCGCTGACCGCCTTCCTGATCGGCCCGCTGGGCATCTGGCTCGGCAACGGCCTGGGCAGCGGGCTGGCATGGCTGAACACCAACGTGCCATTCGTCTTCGCGCTGCTGATCCCGATGCTCTACCCCTTCCTCGTGCCGCTAGGTCTGCACTGGCCGCTGAACGCCTTGATGCTGATGAATATCAACACGCTTGGCTACGACTTCATCCAGGGTCCGATGGGCGCCTGGAACTTCGCCTGCTTCGGCGCCACCGCCGGCGTGCTCGTGCTGTCAATGCGCGACAAGGACGTTACGATGCGCCAGACCGCGACCGGCGCCCTCGCGGCCGGCCTGCTGGGCGGTATCTCGGAGCCGTCTCTCTACGGCATCCATCTGCGTTTCAAGCGGATCTACCCGCGGATGCTGATCGGCTGCTTCACCGGCGGCCTCGTGATCGCCGTTCTTGGTGCCCCGTTCGGCGGCGTGAAGACCTCCGCTTTCGCGTTCACCTCGCTGCTGACCATCCCGGTCTTCGACCCGATGTGGGTATACATCATCGCTATCGCTGCGGCCTTCATCGTTTCGATGGTCCTGATCATCATCTTCGACTACCGCACGCCGGAGCAGAAGGCTGAAGCCAAGGCAGAGCAGGAGCAGGCTGCAGCTGATTTGGCCGCCGAGGTCGCCGCGCCGGCCGCTGTCACTGCAGCCGCCGCTGGTGCAGCCGCTGCACCGATCACCCCGGCCGAGCCGACCAACGAGGTGATGGCTCCGGTCAGCGGGCAAATGGTGAGCCTTCAAGATGTCGACGACAAGGTCTTCGCGTCCGGTGCACTCGGCAAGGGCGTGGGCATCGTCCCCGCCGATGGACGCGTGGTCTCCCCGATCACCGGCACCATGGTCACGGTCGCCAAGACCGGGCATGCCTTCGGTATCAAGAGCGACGACGGCGTCGAGGTGCTGGTCCACATCGGCATCGACACCGTGCAGTTGAACGGGGACGGCTTCGATGTCGCCGTGCAGAAGAAGCAGCGAGTGAACGCCGGAGATCTGCTGGCGAACGTCAACCTGGACACCATCAAGCAGGCAGGTTTCGACACGACAGTCATCCTGACCGTCACCAACACTGCGGCGCTGGCGGCTGTCGCTCCGCACCCAGCGGCCAACGTTTCTGTCGGACAACCCGTCATCGATGTCGAGCATTGATAAGAATGAGTATTACGACGCACTTCGCAGCAGCCGGGATCGCTCTCACCGACGACAAGATCCCTCAGCAAAGGATGAAGATATGAGTACTAGTCCAGCCCATCAGGTCTTGCACGGTATCGGGGTTTCTGCGGGAACCGCCGCAGGACCCGCAGTTCTGGTCGTTCCCGCTCCCGGCGTGGACACGGCAGAACCGCCGAGCACCGACGCAGCGGCCGACGGCCAGCGGGTGCGTGAGGCGATGAAGGCCGTCTCTGCGGCATTGCTGGCCAAGGCCGATCGTGCCCCCGAGACGTCCAAGCCGATCCTCGAGGCGACCGCACAGTTGGCCAGCGATCGCGGTCTTGCCAAGTCGGTCGACAAGGAGCTCAAGAAGGGCACCGGCGTCACCCGGGCAGTGCACAACGCCGTCGAGGAGTACGCGGCGATGCTCACCAAGCTCGGCGGATACATGGCTGAGCGCGTCACCGACCTCTACGACGTCCGCGACCGGACGATCTGTGAGCTGCGCGGGATTCCGGCACCGGGCGTCCCGGATCTGGACACCCCGTCGATCCTGATCGCACGCGACCTCGCACCTGCCGAGACCGCCACCCTGTCGAGGGAAACGGTGCTGGGCATCATCACCGAGGCGGGCGGGCCGACCAGCCACACCGCCATCCTGGCCGCGCAGCTGGCCATCCCGGCCATCGTCCAGACCAAGGGCGTCGAGGTCATCGTCGCCGGCTGCGAGATCGCCCTCGACGGTGGCGTCGGAGAGGTCATCGTCTCGCCGACCGCCGACGAGGTCGAGCAGCTCGCCGAGCGCTCGCGGCGCCGTGCCGCCGCGCTCGCCGGGTCGAGCGGTGAGGGCGCTACCCGCGACGGTCACAAGGTGGCATTGCTGGCCAATATCGGCACCGCCGACGATGCCCGCAAAGCCGCGTCCTACGATCTGGAGGGTTCGGGCCTGTTCCGCACCGAGTTCCTCTTCCTGGAGCGCGATACAGCGCCCACGCTGGAGGATCAGACGAAGACCTACACCGAGGTGCTGGAAGCCTTCGGTGATCGCCGGGTCGTCGTCCGTACACTCGATGCCGGTGCCGACAAGCCGCTGGCATTCGCCAATCTCGGCGAGGAGGAGAACCCCGCACTGGGACGCCGTGGTCTTCGCCTGAGCATGGTTCGCGAGGACCTGCTCGATACGCAGCTGCAGGCTCTTGCGGCCGCCTACGAAGCGACCGGCAGCAAGTCCGATTTGCGTGTGATGGCGCCGATGGTGGCGACCCTCGACGAGGCGAAGTGGTTCGCCGCCAAGGTACGCCCGCTCGGGTTGCCGAAGGTGGGCATCATGGTCGAGATCCCGAGCGCGGCGATCATGGCCGACAAGCTGCTCTCGGTGGTCGATTTCGTCTCGATCGGCACCAACGACCTCTCGCAGTACACGATGGCGGCCGATCGCATGCAGGGCGCCCTGGCACCTCTGCTGAGCCCCTGGCAGCCTGCACTGCTGGCCATGGTGCGGAGCACCTGTCAGGGCGGACGCGCGACCGGCAAGACCGTGGGCGTCTGCGGCGAGGCCGGTGGCGATCCGTTGATGGCGCTGGTCCTGGTCGGACTGGGTGTCTCGTCGCTGTCGATGGCTCCGAGCAAGGTCGCCACGGTGCGTGCGGCGCTACGCCTGCACGACTTCTCCGTCTGCCAGCAGATGGCGGCCTTCGCGGTCGATGCACCGACCGCGGCCGACGCCAGGACTGCCGTGGAAAAGCTCATCGAGCCGGCGCTGCTCGATCTGCTGTGATCTGAGACCGCTCGAAGGTAAACGGGTGTGGTTTTTTGGTTCCTATGAACCATGAAACCACACCCGTTCTTGCATTCGGGCTAGTGACATTAGAACGGCATCCAACTTTCCCATAGCTAATCTCTTGGCCGTCTCGAAGTTCGGCAAAAACGATTGACCAATAGATCCTGGAGGCATTAGCCTCATCAGGTCACCTCCGTACGCAGACGTCCGAGGAAGGATCAGATGCCCGAGTCGCAACCCGCTTTCGATGTTCTCGAATTCTCTTCTCGCGCCCAACTGGGCGAAGGACCGGTCTGGGATGGCACGCAGTTGTACTGGGTGGACATCACGGGACGCAAGCTCAATTCGTCCGACTTGGGAGGAATCACCCGGACGATCGACCTGCCCCAAATGCCCGGCTTCGCGGTACCGGACGCCGACGGTGGCTGGCTCGCCGGGTTCCCGGATGGCTTGTGGCGCAGCAACTCCGAGGTCAACGAGTGGGAGCAGTTGTGGACCGCGCCTCACTCGCTCGAGACCCACCGACTCAACGACGGCAAGACCGATCCGGCCGGTCGGGTGTGGTTCGGATCGATGAGCTACGCCGAGGTCGATCCCGTATCGGCGCTGTACCGCTTCGACGGATCGACCGTGACCGAGCAACGATCCGGTGTCACCACATCGAATGGTCTCGACTGGTCGCCCGACCACCGCACGTTCTACTTCACCGACTCGGTGCCCCGCACGATCTGGGCCTACGACTACGACCTCGGCAGCGGCGAGATCGCCAACCCACGCCGCTTCGCGCAAGATCCGGACGACTATGTTCCCGACGGGGGCTGTATAGACGCCGATGGCTGCTTCTGGTCGTGTAAATGGAATGGCGGCCGCATTGTGAGATATACACCCGATGGAACAGTCGATCTCGTCTGGCATCTACCGGTTAACAACCCCACCAGCTGCGTATTCGTCGGACCGGCTCGTTCCGTTTTGGCAATCACCTCTGCGCAGTCCACAAACCGCGCACGCACCAGCGAATTCGACGGTGCGGTGCTACTGATTCAAACCGATACAACGGGGATCGCGATGACCCCGGCTCGGTACAACTAGGAGGAAAAATGGGTTATCAGTTCACCCGCCGGAACCTGCTGCAGGCAGGCTTGGCCGTGGGCATCGCCGGTGTCGCCGCGGGATGTTCGACCGCCGGCAGCGGCGGTTCGGGTAGCGGTTCAGCCTCGTCCGGTGCCAGTCATATGGTGGCGCCGGTCGACGGCAAGCTCGTCGTCGGTCTCGCCAATGGCTGGGCGGGCAACTCCTGGCGTTCGCAGATGGTCGCCGAGTTCAAATACGCGGCGGAGAACAAGTACGCCGATGACATCTCGCGCACCATCATCACCGACGCGAACCAGTCGGTCGACCAGCAGATCTCGCAAATCAACGACATGATCAGCGCGGGCGCCAACCTGATCCTGATCGACGCCACGAGTTCGTCGGCGCTCACCGGCGTCGTGCAACGTGCGCAGGAGGCGGGCATTCAGGTCGTTTCCTTCGACAATGCCGTGGAAAGCGAATACAACATCATCTGCAACACCAGCGCCGAGGAATTCGGCCAGATCGGCGGCGAGTGGCTGGCGGGCAAGCTGAGCAGCGGCGACGAGGTCTTCATGTTGGACGGTGTCTCGGGCACCCCGGTCGATGCCGGCCGCTCCGCCGCCGCGAAGGCCGCGCTCGAAGCCAAGGGCATCAAGATCGTCGGCAATGCGGCCGGTGACTGGGACCAGGCGAAGGCCCAGGCCGCTGCAGGCAACCTGCTCTCGGCTCATCCCAATGTCAAGGGCATCTACTCCCAGGGTGGTTCGATGACCTTGGGCGCCATCGAGGTGCTTGAGCAGCGCGGTATGACAGTTCTGCCGATTCCGGGCGAGGGTTACAACGGCTTCCTGAAGAGGTGGAAGGACCTGAGGGACTCCTCAGGTTGGGAGTCGATCGCTCCTTCGCAGGCGCCTTCGCTTTCCGTGACCGCTCTCGACTACGGCATCAAGGCACTCCGCGGCGAGGACCCCGGCCAGGCACCGGAGGTGAAGCTGGACGTCATCACTCAAGAGAACCTCGACGAGAATGTTCGTCCCGACATGTCCGACGCGATGTTCTTGCCCACGTCTTTGCCCGACGACGTCTTGAATGAACTCTTCGGCTGAGTCCATGACGCAAGCAACTCTCAATGCCGGTGGCGTCATTCTGACTGCCACCGGCATTGCCAAGTCATTCGGCGGAGTGCACGCACTCCGTGGCGTCGACCTGACCCTGCGCTCGCATTCGGTGTTGTCAATCGCGGGCGAGAACGGCGCAGGAAAGTCGACGCTGATCAAGACGCTGACCGGCGTGTACCAGCCTGACGAAGGCAGCGTCGTCATCGATGGCACCGAGCAGACGCTGAACCCTGCGCTGGCCAGGAGTCTGGGAATCGCCGCCGTCGCCCAGGAACTGTCGGTTCTCGATCATCAGTCGGTAGCCGAGAACATCTTCTTGGGACGCGAGCCGCGCGGCAGGTTCGGTCTCACCGACCGCAAGCTGGAGAAGCAACAGACGGTCGAACTACTCACCCGGTTGGGCCTCGACATCAGTCCCGACACGATGATCAGGGAACTGACGCTGGCGCAGAAGCAGATGGTGGAGATCGCCAAGGCGATGTCCACATCGCCGCGGATCCTGATCTTGGACGAGCCGACGTCTGGTCTGCGTGAGGGCGATGTCGAGACGCTGCTCAAGCTGATCCGTCAACTGCGAGATGAAGGTACCTCCATCGTTCTGGTGACCCACCGGATGAGCGAGATGTTCGAAGTCTCCAACGCGATCATGGTACTCAAGGATGGCAAGCATGTCGGCACCCGGCAGGCGACAGAGACGAACGAGGCAGAGATCGTCAAGCTGATGGTCGGACGCGATTTGGGTGGCGTCTATCCGGACAAGAACCCCGCACCGGCACAGGCGACAGTTCTTACCGCCACGGACTTCTCCGTTCCGGGGACCATGGTGCGAGATGTCTCGTTGGAGATCCCGCAGGGCAAACTCGTCGCGCTGGCGGGTCTGGCCGGACATGGCCAGAACGACCTGCTGGAAGGCCTTGCCGGGCTGCGTCCGTCCAAGGGAACTCTGACGATCGACGGACAGGCGATGCCTGCTTTCCGTTCGGTAGCCGCGGGCATCCGCCACGGAGTCGTCCTCATCCCCGAGGACCGCAAGTCGCAAGGCCTGGTGCTGCCGATGACCATCGGCCAGAATGTCTCGCTACCGACGGTCTCCCGCCGCGCGAAAGCCGGCTGGATCAGCAGCACCGCGGAAAAGGAGGTATCCGAGAAGGCCATCGCGGCAATGGAGATCCGGCCTGCCGATCCCGAGAAGATCGCCGGCCAACTCTCCGGCGGCAACCAGCAGAAGATCGTCATCGGCAAGTGGCTGGTCGCCGACCCCCGCGTGATCCTGTGCGCCGATCCCACTCGGGGTATCGACGTCGGAACCAAGCAGGAGATCTACAGTCTGCTACGCAGACTGACCCAGGACGGCATCGGTGTGCTCATGTTGTCGACCGATCTGACCGAGATCGTCGGCCTGGCCGACATCGTGCACGTGATGGCAGAGGGTCAGATCGTCCGCACCCTGACCGGCAGCCAGATCACCGAGGAAGCGATCACCGGAGCCGCATTCCAAGGCGTCGAGGAGAGCATCCAGGAGGAGACCGCATGAATGCGCTGAAACGCTTCGCTCACCGGGAACCTCCGGCGATGGCCGCCTTCGCCATCCTGGCGGTCGTCGCCATCGGGTGGATGCTCAACACACCGCGGCTGTCGATCTCGTCCATCGCGATCGTGATCGCCCAGACGCTGCCGCTGGCGATGGTGGCGTGCGGTATGGCAATCGTCATCTTCGGGAAGGGCATCGACCTGTCCTTGGGCACGATCCTCACCATCACCAATGTGATCATCGCGTATCTGGCAGGCAACGGCATGCCGGTGCTGCTGGCCGCGCTGATCGCCTTGCTGGTGAGCGTGCTGGTCGGGGCCGTCAATGGCGTGCTGGTTGCGTACCTGGGACTGCCACCCTTGGTCATCACGCTGGCGACGTCGTCCATGCTCGCCGGTATCGCGCTCTATGTGCTGCCCAAGCCGGGCGGCTCGGTGCCGCGCTGGTACTCGGATATCCCGCTGCTCTTGCTCGGTCCGATTCCGTTCTCGTTGGTGATGCTCATCGGTATTCCGCTGATTGTGTGGTATCCGATCCGCAGATCACGTCTGGGCACCGCGATCATGGCTGTCGGTGAGGACGAGTCGTCCGCCTTCACCTCCGGCATCAATGTGCGCGCAACCAGGGCGTTCACCCACATCATGGGCGCTGCTTTCGCGTCTTTCGGCGGCATGATCATGACGATGACCTCGGCGTCGGGCGATCCCAAGATCGGCGCTGACTTCACCATGAACGCCATCGCGGCAGCCGTCATCGGCGGCGCCCTACTCTCGGGCGGACGCGGCACTCTGGCGGGCGCGGTGGCAGGTGGCGTGACCTTGCGGCTGATCAGCAATCTGCTGTTCAGCCTGGGACTCAACGGCTACTGGCAGTACGTGGTCATCGGGACGATCTTGGTGCTGGCGCTCGGGGTGCCGTATCTCATCGGCCGGATCAGGGCGAATTCGCGCGCGGAAGTGAGGAGAGCAGCATGAGCAGTACCAGTACTGCCGATTTGAGTTCGAACGCGCCTGCCCCGGCTACTTCGAAGCGGCGCTCCTTCGCACTGCAGACCTTTGCACCGCACATCATCTTGCTGATCGTGCTGGCGGTGACGTTCATCGCGGCTCCGGGCTATCGGACGTCGACGCAGATCGCGAGCCTGTTGCAGCTGGCGGCTCTGCTCGGCATTGTCGCGATCGGCCAGAATCTGGCGATCCTGGTGGCAGGCATCGACCTGTCGGTGGGCGCCGTGATGACCTTCACCAACCTGGTGACTGCCCTGGTGATGGCCGGCTCGAACGCGAACATGCCGATAGCCATCGCCTTCACCCTGCTGATCGGCCTCGCCGTGGGGTTGCTCAACGGTCTCGGCATTGCCTTGCTCAAGGTGCCTGACATGGTGATGACGCTGGCCACCATGACTGTTCTGCTGGGTGCCGGATATCTGGTCACCGGCGGCGTGAACAAGGGCAATGCCAGCCCCGCGATCGTCAGCTTCATGCAGGCCAGGTTCGGTGGAGTCCTCACCGGTGGCGTCGTGCTCTGGGTGATTCTGGGCATCGGCATCATCCTGGTGCTGCGCAAGACGGTCTTTGGCACGCAGCTCTACGCGGTCGGCCTGAGCCGTCGCGCGGCTCAGGCCTCGGGGGTGCGGGTGCCTGTGGTGATCATCTCGATCTACGTGATCTCGGGGCTCATGTCGGCGCTCGCAGGACTGATGTTGACCGGGTACATCGGGTCGAGCTACTACGACCTCGGCGGCCCCTACCAGCTGAAGTCCATCGCGGCCGTCGTCATCGGCGGCACCAGCATCTTCGGCGGCGTCGGCGGCTACGGCGGCACCTTCTCCGGTGTGCTCACCATCACGGTGCTGCTGGCCTTCCTCCAGGTCGTCGGCCTGTCGGATGCCGGCCAGCAGATCGCCTACGGCGCCGTGCTGCTGCTGATGCTGATCCTCTTCGCGAGGCAGCAGCGCAAGAACTGAGGCCGGTAACTCACGATCCACAGCGGCTCGGGCACTTCGGTGTTCGAGCCGCTGCGGCACTCGTGGACGGGCGCGGCTCACAGCAGCTGCCGCCCAGCACAAGGCTCACAGCAGCTGCCGGAATGCCCAGCGGCTACCGAAATGTCGCGGTATTTCGGCAGCCGCTATCGCTTTCGGCAGCAGCTGTTGTTCCGGGGCCCCAACACTGCGGTAGCCGCTGCGGCCCTCGACAGCTGTTTCCGTTGCGCACGGCCACCCGATGAGCGTGGCCACTAGGCACGGCCGATACCGCCGCAGGGACGAACTGTAAGATTTACAGCTATTTACACTTCGCTTACAGTTCGCGAACACTTGCCGATGGGACGATCCGGTCGGCTCACCGCCCGGCCCGGCACTGCTACGCGCTTGCATCCGGGGCCGAAACCACCCTCGGGCCATCCTGCCCGTCCGGAGAACGCGCCGAGGGCAGCTCGCATCGAGAAAGCAGAGGAATAGGAGAACCGCTACTGCCGTGGTTGTCAGACGACCAGGTTTCATGACAGCCTGTTCATCTACACCGCGAATCGCCGAGCCGGCCATTCTCAGAGAGGAACTCTCTATGTTCAAGGGCGTACTAATCGAAAACGACGACGCGGGCTACCGAACAAACCTTGTCGACATCGATGAAGCACAGCTACCCGAAGGCGATGTCACCGTGAGGGTCGCCTACACCGGACTGAACTACAAAGATGCGCTGGCGATCACGGGACGCGGCAAGATCGCACGACAGTTCCCGATGATTCCCGGCGTCGATCTGGTCGGCGTCGTCCAGGAGAGTCTCCACCCCGCCTTCAAGCCGGGTGATCGGGTATTGCTCAACGGCTGGGGGGTTGGCGAGCGACACTGGGGCGGCATGGCGCAGAAGGCTCGGTTGAAGGGTGACTGGCTGGTACCGCTACCCACGCAGTTCTCCCCCAAACAGGCGATGGCCATCGGTACCGCCGGGTATACCGCGATGCTATGCGTGCTGGCTCTCGAAAAGCACGGAGTGAAGCCGCACAGCGGCGAGATAGTTGTTACCGGTGCCGCGGGAGGCGTGGGCAGCGTCGCGATCTCCGTGCTGTCCAAGCTGGGTTACTCCGTGGTCGCGGTCACCGGGCGACCGGAGGAAGCCGAATATGTCACCGCACTCGGCGCCGGCGAAGTGCTCGACCGCAGCGAATTCGATGGCCCGGGCAAGCCACTGGCCAAAGCGCGCTGGGCGGGCGCCATCGATGTCGTGGGTAGTCACACGCTGGCCAATATCTGCGCGACCACTGACTACCGCGGAGTCGTTACCGCCTGCGGCATGGCCGGCGGCATGGAGTTCCCCGCGTCCGTCGCACCCTTCATCTTGCGCGGAATCACCTTGGCAGGCATCGACAGCGTGATGTCCCCCAGAGACGAACGACTGGTCGCCTGGGAACGCCTCGGCACCGATCTCGACGCGACAAAGCTCGGGCTGATCACCAACAGCATCGGCTTGAACCAAGTCATTCCAACCGCAGAGCGGATGCTTGCCGGAGAACTCCGGGGCCGCGTCATCGTCGATGTCAACGAGGTCTGACCTGGCCGCCTCCACCTGCTTCAACCTGAAGCTCGCACCCGATAATCGGCTCTCAGCGTCTTACGGCCTCATGCCTACGACCGACCGCTCCACTTGGCGGTGGCCGGCCGTTGCACTATGCCCTGGCTTGGCTCAACAGAGTCACCGCGCCGACCCCAGCACCCCTGTCAGACAATCTGCGTTAGGATAAAACAGTGACAAGCGAAGCCCGAACCATCCCTGAATGGAATCAACAGCCGCTCGCGACGCCGCAACACGGGCCTGCTCAGGTCACCACGCTTTCCAGGAAAGCCGCCGCCGGACGCGAAATCCGTCGAGCCGTTGCCATGGGCTACCTCAAGCCCGGAGACAAAGTCACCGAAGCACAACTTGCATCCGATCTAGGAGTGAGCCGACCAACTGTACGCGAAGCACTCAATCAGCTCACCGGCGAAGGTCTCATCGTCCAGGAGCCCTATCGGGGCTTCCGGATCGCCGAGGTCAACAACGATCAACTCCGCGATATTGCCGCCACCAGAGTCGGGCTGGACATGCTCGCGATCGACGCCATCCTCGCCGACCCCACCGGCTGGCGCATGGCCATCGTCCAGGAAGGCTGGGATCGTTTCAGCCAGGCCGCATACGATCCCGACCCCATAGCGCAGCTTGAGGCCCATCTGACCTTCCACGGCCAGATCTGGGTGGCCTCCGAGAACTATCTGCTCATCAATCTCTGGCCGGTCACCAAGGCCCACATCACGATCGCGCTGGCCGCCGACCAGCGCACGCGATCCGATCCGGAACGCGCCTACAGACTCCACGCCGAGTTGATGGACGCCATCTTGACTCGGGATCGCGACGCCATTCACCAAGCATTCGTCACACACACCATAGATAGCGCAGAAGAACTCATCTCGATCTTGGCCGAGGAAGGAAGCACGTCATGAAGGTACTAGTCATCGGAGCGAGCGGACACGTGGGACGCGCGGCAGTCGCCGCACTGACCGCCGCAAACCACGAAGTCATCGCGGCGAGCCGCAGCACGACCCCATCAGTGGATGTCACCGATCCCGCTTCGATCGAGAAGCTCTTCGAGCAAGTGGGCCGGTTGGACGCTGTCGCCGTCGCCCTCGGGGATGTTCCTTTCAAGCCGTTGGCAGAGCTCAGCCGCGAGGACTACATCGCCGGCTTCAACGGCAAGGCGCTCTGCCAGCTCGATGTCGTGCGTATCGGAACGCCGTTCGTTCGCGATGGCGGCTCCTTCACACTGACCACGGGCATCCTCGCTCGCGAACCCATCTTCACCGGGGCCGCGGCATCAATGGCCAACGGCGCCCTGGAGTCGTTTGTTCTCGCGGCTGCAGTCGAGCTGCCTCGCGGCATCCGGATCAACGCGGTCAGCCCGTCGGTTCTGGCCGAAGCCGAGGGCTATCACAGCTCCTTCCCCGGATTCGGTCAGGTGCCTTCCGCCGTTGCAGGACGGGCCTTCGTGAAATCCGTCGACGGCGTGCAGACCGGCAAGGTCATCGCTCTCGAAGGAGAGTAGTCGGATAGATACCAACCCTGGCCAGTGCTCCTGCTCAACACGTTTGCGTAAGATTGTCTGACAGTCTTCTTTAGGTAAAGAAGACTGCCGAATGATCCCACAACGCGGAAGGAATACGGAGCATGGATCTAGGAATCAACGGCATAGGCGTTTTGGTGACCGGTGCCAGCGGCGGCATCGGAAGCACGATCGCCCGCGCTCTGGCAGCCGAGGGCGCGATGGTGGCAGTCCACTATTTCCGGAACCAGGCAAAGGCCGAGGAGTTGGCCACCGAGATCGGCGGCTACGCCGTCCGAGGCGATCTCAGCGACCCGGCAGAAGCGGCTAGTGTCATAGCACGGGCCGTGGCCGCGATCGGCAAGCTCGACCTCTGCGTAGCCAATACCGGCGGCTGGTCGGACGAGTCGCTTCCGATCTGGGAGATCTCCCCGGAGCGGTTCGAGCACACCATCAAGGAAAATCTCACCGCTACTTTCTTGACCTGCCGCGAGTATCTGCGTCACGTGCGAGCCACCGGGACCGGAGACATCGTGCTGGTCTCCTCCATCAGCGCATCGATCGGCGAAGCAGGAAATTCCGACTACGCCGCGGCCAAGGCGGCGTTGTCATTCGGTTTCGCCCGCACGCTGAAGAATGAGATCGTACGGATCGCGCCGCGAGGCCGGGTCAACGTCGTCGCCCCGGGCTGGACCCTCACCGATCGTGTCAGCGACATGCTCGACCCCGAATCCGTTCAGCAGGCCACTGCGACTCGGCCACTGAAACGACTGAGCACACCACAGGACGTAGCCAAGGTCGTCGTCTGGCTTGCCTCACCAACCGCATCAGGAATGTGCACCGGCCAGATCGTCGAGGTCGCCGGTGGTATGGAGGGCCGGATCGTCGATATGGCCGACCGAACTCAGGCAACCGAGCAACCGGAGAGCGTCCACACCTAGCCCAAATCGAAAGACCGACGGCGCGCAGCCTGACCTCAGACGGCCAATGCCTGCGCAGCCGCGGACCACTTCAGCAGCAGTCACATCCCGAACGCCAATGGATCTGATCGTCAGACAATCTTGGGCGAAGTGTTGCGTCCGGCAGTGCGTGCTGATAGCGTCGTAGCAAGCAGATTGTCTGGCAGTCTGACAAAGAGGTTTGAGTTGCCAATGCGTATGACGTCATTCGTCTCCTACCCAGGAGGGGTGCCGAGCACGGTCAGTGTTGCGTCGTGTTCTCAGCCCCCACGCTTCTGGCCGACAGCGTGATCGGTCGGCTTTGGCGAGGAATGGCGACAGCTCTACCCAGCATCACGACGGGCTTGACTCGAGAGGGAAACCACATGCATGTTGTAGTTATCGGTGGCGGCATTATAGGCCTGACCACCGCCTACCATTTGGTCAAAGAGGGCGCCTCTGTCACCCTCGTCGACGCGCGGGAAACAGGTCTGGGAGCAACCGATACCAATGCAGGTTGGTTAGTGCCTGCCGATAGCGCACCTTTGACCGGCCCCACGGTTATCTGGCCCGTCATGAAATGGATGCTGCAGCCCGATAGCCCAGTCTATATCAAGCCCACTGTCAAGCCCGATGAACTGGCCTTCTTACTCAGGATGCTGAGCACCTGCACATCCAGGGCTCAGCGTGCAGGCTTCGCAGCGAACCTCGACTTCACCAGAAATACTCTGAGGTTCTTCGACGAATATCGCGCTGACGGCATGGATTTCCAGCTGGAGTCGCAAGGCCTGTTGCTCGCCTATAAGGATAAGGCGAACTTTGAAGGTCTTGCGTTACTGTTGTACCGCGAATTGCTGGAGCGTTACGGCCGGGCACCGACAATGCTCGTCGGTGATGCCGTTCGCGAATTCGAGCCACATCTGGCGGACAGCGTCTACGGCGGCTGGTATTTCCCGAAGGAGCGCGCGGTCGATCCGCGGGCGCTGGCCGGAGCGCTGCACAAGCGCCTAGTGGAACTGGGCGTCGAAATCGTGGAGAAAGCCCCGATCGACCGGGTCGATATGGTTGATGGCCGGGTGCGCTCCGTCGCCTCGGGGCGCAAGGTCTTCACTGCGGACAATTATGTGCTGGCCGCGGGGGCCTGGAGCGGACAGGTGTCGCAGAAGTTCGGTTTGGACCTGCCGATCCGCGCGGGCAAGGGTTATGCCGTTGACCTCGAGCCGATGGACCTGCGCTGCAGCATCAACCTGGGTGACGCAAATGTCGCTATCGCCTCGCTGAATGACCGGCTGCGGGCTTGCGGCACGATGGAGATCGCCGGGCTGGACGAGGAGATCAACCAGATTCGCGTCGATGCGATCTTGCGCGCGCCGGGCGAATACTTCCGCGATTTCGTGCCTCCGCGAGTGATGCCCACCGCAATGGCCGGGATGCGCCCGATGTCGGCGGACAACCTGCCGATCATCGGCCGTCTGGGCACCCTGCGCAACGCGTTCGTGGGCACCGGTCACGCCATGTTCGGCATGACCCAGGCCCCGGCAACTGCGGAGGCTCTGACCAGACTCATCGTGCACGACGAATTCTCGCCGGTACTCAGGCCATATGCCTCAACACGCTTCCACGGCGGACGCTGATCAAACCCATCTAGGTATACCTATCAGGAGGAATGAATTCAATGTCAACTCGCAAGAACGCCAACCTGCACGGGCTAATGGCCGCCGTGCCGACCCCCTTCACCGCTGACGGCAGCGCCGTTGACGAAGCCGCCGTAGGTACCCAGGTCGAGCGGTGGGTCGCGGCCGGCTTGCACGGCATAGTGCCGACCGGGACCACCGGAGAGTTCACCAATCTGACCACCGACGAGTACCGTCAGATAGTCAAGGCCTATGTGGACGCTGCTGCCGGACGCCTCAAGGTGATCATCGGTGTTGGTTCGGTATCCACCCCGGGTGCCCTCGAGCAAGCCAAGTTCGCCGAAGAGGCCGGGGCTGACGCCATCATGGTCGTGCCGCCGTTCTATGATCCGCTGTCCTTCGACGAGCTCAAGGCATTCTTGGCCGACGTTGCAGCGGCAGTCGATCTGCAAATCGTGTACTACAACGTGCCGGGAGCCACCGGGCTTCGCCTCGAGACATCTCAACTCGCCGAACTCGGTAGCATTGACGGCGTCGACTACCTCAAAGACACCTCGGGCGACATGGTCGGTCAGGTAGAGCTCCTCACCGTTCACGCCGATAAGATCACCGCGTTCAACGGCTGGGACACTCTCACCTTCTGCAGCATGGCCAGCGGGGCCAAAGGCGCGGTCTGGGGCGTTGCCTCAATCGTTCCCGAGAAGGCCGTCGAGCTTTGGAACACCATCGCGGTGGCGAAAGATCTCGACAAGGCACGCGAGTTGTGGGGACCACTGTGGAAACTCTGCGACTTCCTGGAAGCCGGAAACTACGTCGCCGGAATCAAGGCCGCGCTCGAGATCATCGGCCAACCAGTCGGTCAGCCGCGCAAGCCAATTCTTCCCGTCGATGACGCCCGGCGCGCCGAGCTCACCGAGATTCTCAAAGAACTGGGCGCCGCGTAACCCGCTACAGCCCACTGTCCACGAGCCGGGGGTGTTGCCAGCAGTCGGTCGCTGGCGACACCCCCAATCGCGCTGTCCCCCATTGAATCGAGTCGTGACGGTGATGGTCACGACTACTCGAATAGGAGAGATAATGAGCCAGTCCAGCACCGACAGACGAGAATTCGGATACATCACCAGCGACGAGCGGTCCAGCCAATGGGTGTGCATGCCCAAGGGGCAGAACATCTCCGGCTACAACATGGGCATCATCTACATCGAGAACGTCTGGTATCCAATGGTTCCGGGAAATGTCGTCAATGCCCACACCTATGACTTCCCGGTGCGGATGAAGGCTGTGCGCGGCCTCGACACCCCCAAACTGCATGCAGCCGCGCCTGAAGCATGGGATGCGATCTTGGAAGCAGCGATGGAGCTTCGCAAGGAGGGAGTTCGCGCGATCTCGGGGGCCTGCGGCTTCTTCGGGCACTTCCAATCGCAACTCGCGGACGTACTCGATATTCCGGTGGCCCTGTCGAGCCTCGTCCAGATTCCCTGGATAGAAAGCAGCATCAGCAGGAGGAGCCGAATCGGAGTGCTCACTGCAAACGCGGTCGCCGTAACCCCGCAGCTTCTCGAGAACTGCGGGATAAGCGATGCCGACCGGCTGGCTATCAAGGACCTGCGTCATGCCCCGCACTTCTCGGCAATCATGGAGGACCGCGGATGTTTCGACAACACTCAAGTGCGGATGGAAGTTGTCGCGGCCGCTGAGGAATTGGTTCGCGACAATCCCGATGTCAGCGCCATCTGTCTCGAGTGCAGCGACATGCCACCCTATGCCTATGCGGTACAACGGGCTGTGCAGCTGCCGGTCTTCGACTTCACGACCATGATCCGTTGGCTGAACAACTCCGTGAGTGCCAAGCCATACGCAGGTTGGATCTAATTGAGTCGGTCATCCCGCGCGCGCAACAAGGCCGCGCCGGATGACCGCTTTTTCGTCGGGGCAGATACTAGGCCGAGTCTGCGCAAGCTCCACCACGTGAGATTGAACAGCGCCACTGTTCCACCCGCGGTGGTCTGCACCATGGTGCCGTGTTCATCGACCAAGCAGGCCCAGCTGAACCACAGCACCGCAGCCAGCGCGGTAGCGATCAGGTACCCGGGCGCGACGCCCTGAACCGACTCAGAGCGCACCAACCGAATGCTCTGTCCACCGTTC